>JANWXR010000590.1 GCA_025057205.1 Anaerolineales bacterium
CGGCGAGCCGAATGCCCAAGTGACGATTCTTCCCTGACACGATGACAAAATGACCTTTGTCACCGTGAATGCCGTGATGTTGTGCACTATCTCACAAGCGCTTATCGGCTTATACGTCTATGTGAATAGATCGAGAAGTGATGATAAAGATAGCTTATGAACAAAACGCTTGAACGCGAGGTTGATCAGCTCCACGCCGAGATCTGCGCCGGCCTGGCCGACCCCAAACGTATCCTGATCCTTTACGAGCTTGCCACCGGCCCACGCAATGTGACCGAGCTAGCCCATAGCCTGAACCTGAGCCAGCCGCTCGTTTCGCGTCATCTCAAGGTGTTGCGTGACCGGGGAATGGTGATGGCTACGCGGCAGGGCGCAGCGGTCGAATACCAGCTGGCGGATAAACGCCTGATCGAGGCGCTGGACATCCTGCGCGCCGTCCTGCACGACACGCTATCCCGGCGGGCCGAGCTGGTGAGCGCGTTCGAAGCTTGAGGCAAGTCTACTTTACTCGTCAATCCGGCCCATCCCGGTTGACGTTGAGGAGCCAAACTTATGAAGACGTTACTGATT
>JANWXR010000591.1 GCA_025057205.1 Anaerolineales bacterium
GGGCCGCGCGGCACAAAATTCTCCACGCCAAAGCGCGGCACCGTTGTCAGTTTGGGCGCTTGTGCCGCGGTCTTGCCTTTTGTAAGTGACTGGAGAACCTGACTATACGCCGCCACGCCCGCGGCACTTGCTGCCAGCGCCAAGCCCGCAATCACGAGCAGGTTGCCGAGCGAACTCAGGCTGTCTGTGTAAACGAACAGGCTGAAAAACAAAATGGCAAGCGATAGAACCCCCCACAACAACACCCATCCCCTGAGTCGTTCACTCTGCTTCACCCACCACGCCAGCAGCAGCGTGAGAGCAGCACTGGCCCCTCCGGCGATGAGCCAGTAGGTTGGGGGAAGTTGTTGAAGCCATTCGAGCAGCCCCTCCAACATGGCTCACAGTGTAGCGGCAAGCCGAAATTCATGTCAACCCAACCGTTCGTCGCCTTCGGTATCGGCCTAAACTTTCATGAGTCCGTTGGATACGAATGGTGGAACACGAATGGGGGAACACGAATGGGCACGAATGGGAGCGAATGGGCACGAATAGGGCGAGTTCGGAAGAGAGCGCGAGTGAGAGACAGAC
>JANWXR010000592.1 GCA_025057205.1 Anaerolineales bacterium
GCTGCCACCGCCGCTGCCGCGCTGACCGCCTTCAGCCCGCCCGGCACGCTCACCCCTCAGATGCCGGCGCCCGGTGCTACGTCCACTCCCACACCGACGGCAAAAGTTACGCCCGGCGCTACACGAACGCCGACCATCACGCTAACGTCGGCATTCACACCCGGCACTACGCAAACATCTATGACGCCGACGCCGGCAACCACAGCCGGTGCGACGGCCACGCGGAGCGCCACGCCCACGCGCACGCCCTAAACGATGTTTCGCCCGTACCGCCGCCCCATTCGGATTACGCTCCTCGTCCTCACACTCGTCGGCGGCCTGATAAGCCTGACGTGGAGCTCTTACTTACTTATGGTGTCGCGCCGGCGGTCATCGTCACCGTCCTTGGGCTATTACTGGGGGAACTGGCCTGGGCCTTATGGCCGGCGGCTGCTCCGGCTACCGACCGGCCGGGGCGGGTCAGCAACTTTACCTGGCAAGTGGTGCGGCAGCCCACACCTCTGCACATTGCCGGTGCAGCCGACCGTTTTCTAGCAGAGCAGTTCGTCAGCGACGTGGGCAGCCCACCG
>JANWXR010000593.1 GCA_025057205.1 Anaerolineales bacterium
CGCTCATACAGAACGATGCCGTGATCGAACGCCTCACGGATAATAGGGTCGTGTTGCGCATAGCGACGGGCCGCCTCTTCGGGCGTGCGGACGATCAAATCCACGCTCAGGCGGCAGTCCGTCTGTGACAGAATTTCAACGGCCTTCCTTAGGGGACTGCCCTCAAACGGCAGAATGACGAGGATGTCGCTATCCGAGTCGGGGCGAGGCTCTCCATGCGCCCGGGAGCCAAAGAGAATGATCTTCTCCGGGTTGAATCTGAGCGCGATGCGCTCCACTAAGGCTGCGATGGAAGCATCGAGAGTAAGCGGTTGTTTTTCCATGACACCTGCCCTCGTGAAGTGCATTTTAGCATAAGCACCCCGTACTCCCGGCGTCGTGGAGTGGCGGGCAGGCTGATGCACTTGAGGAAGTCGGCCGGCACTATGCCGGCAGCCCGTTACGAGAAAGCCGGCCTGAGGCCCGCGCTCTGCCGCAGGCCGCGTAACAGAGCGCGCAGCACCAGTCCGGGCGAGGGGGCCGCTTCGTCCGGCGTCAGGCCGCGCACCAGCAACAGGCCGATGCG
>JANWXR010000594.1 GCA_025057205.1 Anaerolineales bacterium
AGCAACCAGTTGCAGCGCCCGGCTAATTGTGGCTACGGCGCACAGCGGCGCGACAGACGCCGAGTAATCGGCATCCATCACACCGTTGCAGGCGGTATCATTGCCGCCGGGCCGCACGTAAATCGAGGTCGCCGCCTGCGTCGTCCGAGTTAGCGTTCCACTCAATCCCCATATTAACAATACAGCTAAACCTGCCACTCCCCCAAGCCGTTTCACGAATCTCCGAAGCTGCTCCATTTGAACTCGTGATTGTCTTCAGTCTGTCGCCTCAAGAGCGCCGCGCGGTATGATTCGGAGCAAGCGGAATCATGCCGGCCGGTGGTTCATGGCCAAACCGCAACAGCGGGAACGGTGGAACCGTGAACAATCTACTGTACTAAGCCGGAAGCTGCCTATCCATCCCGTGTACTACCAGTGTGCACGCAAAGGTTGTCAGGGAACGTGCCGCCCCTTCGACTCCGCTCAGGGTGCGGCTGACATGTTTTGCGTGCACACTACGAGGACGTGCTCTCCGTTTGGAGCATAGCGCCATGCTATACTTACCCCACCGTCAACGCCCAGCGCC
>JANWXR010000595.1 GCA_025057205.1 Anaerolineales bacterium
CTGTGGACGGAGGGCTTCAGCGCGCCGGAAGGCGAAGTGTACGTGGCGACCGAGTCCCCGCGCGGCGAGCTGGGCGTGTACCTGCGCGGCGACGGCGGCCCCAAGCCGCAGCGCGTCCACTTCCGCACGCCATCGTTCATCAACCTTCAGGCGCTGCCCCTCATGGTCAAAAATCACTACGTCGCCGACGTGGTGGCGGTGATCGGCTCGATTGATATTGTGCTGGGAGATGTGGATAGGTAGAGATTGGAGATTGGAGATTGGAGATTGGAGATTGGAGACTAGAGATTAGAGCATGCCCCAATCTCCCATCTCAAATCTCTACTCAACGTATCGTGCTGGCCGAAAAATACGCTGCTCAAATCCAAGACATCCTCAACCGCTATCCGCCGGAGCACAAACGCTCGGCGGTGATGCCGCTGCTGTATCTGGCACAGAGCGAGTACGGCTACGTGACGCCTGAGGCGATCCGTGAGGTCGGCGAGATCACCGGCGTTGCGCCGACGGACGTGGCCGGCGTGCTCGGCTTCTACTCGCTGTTCCATGACCATCCGGCCGGGAAACG
>JANWXR010000596.1 GCA_025057205.1 Anaerolineales bacterium
CTGCGCCAGCTGCCGCGCGGCCTGTGGGTCTTCGAGCGCAGCGGCCAGCGCGCTCACCGTCTTATCGGCAGCGAGCAGGCCGGCAACGGGCGTCAGTGCATGCAGGGCCTGCGCGCCTAGAAAGGTGAGCGGCCCACCGGTTTCCAGCAGAGAGGCCGCTAACCCGTGCAGCCCGAGAGCTTTGAGTTGCTCTACGAGGGATTTGAGCGAAGCGGTGTTCGACATTGGCGGCGAGTGTAGCACAGAGACTTTCGCAGGACAAACAACCTGCTAGAGGATGCACGTTATGTGCCAGTCTGTGCGGAAGGCTGTTGACGCCGGCTCACATAAGCATGTAGTTGTGGCTCTTTTCAACCACGAAGGGGCACGAATTGAAATGAATTATCACGAAGAATTTGTGTTCATTCGCACCCATTCGCCTTCATTCGTGCCCATTCGTGTTCCACCACTCACGTTTCATTCGCGCAATTCGATGCCAAAAACCCTGCATCGAATTTCCGTAAATTGGCGCGAAGGGTAACTCCCGGCCAAATTTATCTCTCATCCGTGTCTATTCGCCCTCAT
>JANWXR010000597.1 GCA_025057205.1 Anaerolineales bacterium
GGAAGTCCGCGAACCAGCCGGCTGGAACCCTGCGCTACGCTCCGACGCTCCACGCTCCGAGCTTCCAGGCCCTTTGCCTCCCCAATTTGCAATTTGCAAGTTTGTCCCCGACCCCGCGCCCGCCTTGCAAATCCGACATCCATTCGAACGCGGCTTTTTTCTTGAACCTTTCCGCCCGCGAATCAAAAGTCGGCCCCGGAACGCCTTTGGGGCTTCTGCAAATGGTGAAAGGCGAATCATGAAAGCAATTCCTCTTCGTTCTCCCTGTTCGCGCTGTCCGTTAAACCGTCGCGCGTTTCTGGCGCGTGCCTCGGCTGCCGCGCTCGGCGCCGTCACGTTGCCGGCCGCCCTCGACGCCGCGCAAAAAAACCCGGCGACGGCCCGTACGCGCGTGCGCATCATTTTCGCACTCCACGACGAGGTGCAGCCCGGGCCAGACTGGCCGAACAAGGGCTTTGATTTCCGACCCGTGATGCAACGCATCACCGGCGAGTTGTCGCGCCGCTGCAGAGAGGTCGAGTTCCTCACGACCAAGGCCGCCAATGAAGAGCAGGCGCGCCAGAT
>JANWXR010000598.1 GCA_025057205.1 Anaerolineales bacterium
CCCGGCTTCGTCAGCTACTGGAACCCACTGTACGTCGGCCTGTTGCCGCTGGGGCTGGCGCTCTTTGCCCTGCGCGTCGCGGACGCGGAGCGACGCTTCTGGGCCGGACTGGCGCTGGCCGCGCTCGTTGTCGCCTTCGGCACGCAGGCGGTGGCGTATGACGCCGCGTACTGGACGATTCCGGGGCTGGCGCTTTTTCGCGGCGCGGAGCGTTTGGCGCTGATCGTCAGCGTGGGGCTGGCGGTGCTGGCCGGGTTCGGCGCGGACGACGCTCTGCACGCGCTGACCCGCAATGACCGCCGCGCACTTAGTCGAATCGCGTGGGCGACCGGAAGCGTGTTCGTCATCGCGCTGCTGGCCCTCGCCGTGGTCACCTTCGGCGTGTACACGGAAGTGACTCCACAATGGGCGGGCCTGCCGGAGCGCTTTGGGCAGTGGGCGCTGATGGCGGGCCTGGCGCTGACGGCCTGGCTGGTGCGCGCGCGTGTGCCGCAGCTTCGGCGGGCTGCGCCGGCGCTGTTCGTCGCCGTAGCCGTCATTGACCTGTTCGCCGCGAACCGCCC
>JANWXR010000599.1:0-279 GCA_025057205.1 Anaerolineales bacterium
CGTCAATCTTCTTGTCTAGCTGGTTAAACAGGGAGAGCATCAATTCCTTCAGTTCTTGATTGGTGGGTTCGCTCATGGGTTCTACTCCTTAGAGCTGGTTAGGGAAGAACAAGTACTTCACCAAGGCAATGACCACACCGGCGATGATAGCGCCAAAGGCATTTCGGCTGATCAGTTCTTCATTAGCGATACGTTTATCTAAACTCACGAGCCGCTCATCTAACCGTTTGATCTCACCCATCACTTTCTGCTCTAGTGCCTTTATTTCGCCCTTGAGTT
>JANWXR010000599.1:289-563 GCA_025057205.1 Anaerolineales bacterium
TGATGCTTGTCATCCCCTGGACAGCAGGATGAAGTCCTACTCCTATGTATAACTCTCTCTTAGTGAGTTTGCTCCCAGGTGTTGCTTCTTAAAGTTGATTCGGGAAGAACAAGTATTTGACTAGGGCAATGACCACACCGGCGATGATAGCGCCAAAGGCGTTCCGGCTGATCAGTTCTTCATTGGCAATGCGCTTATCTAAACTGACTAATCGCTCATCTAAACGCTTAATCTCACCTGTCACGCGCTGCTCCGATGTGCTGATTTCTCCCAT
>JANWXR010000059.1 GCA_025057205.1 Anaerolineales bacterium
TTACGGTTCCGTAGACTGAAAACAGGTCGAATTTCGCATGCCTTGCCGTAATTCCAGCTGGAAACCGCTCTAATGCTCGTGATCATGATGATCGTGAGTTTCGGCGGAAGTGCCGAGCCAGGGCGCCAGCGGTTCGGCGGCGCGGGCAACGCCGTACGTGAGCAAACCGCCGGCCAGCGCCGCAGCAACCAGCAGGCCGATCAGTCGCCAGGCAACCTGCCGCCCGGCCTGAGACGCAATCCCTTGAAAGACCAACATGGCCAGCACGACAGCGCCCAGTCCTTCCGAAATCTTGCACAAGACTCCGAACCCATCCACCGCTTCCGGCCCGTGGCCGAAAGGCGCCGGGGCAAAGCGGGTGACCGCCCACAGCACCACCAGAGCGCCGGCGCTCACCAGACCTATCTGGTAAAGACGGGTCGAGGGCCGGCGCCACGCTAACACGCTCCAGACGATTTGCGCGACGCCGGCGAACGTGAAGAACAGGCCGTGCGCGGGGGCATGTCCCCAATGCTCCGGGACGATGATGAGATGGATGGCCCCCGCCAGACCGATGAACAGGGCGGCCCATCGTGACGCGCTCATTAGTTACCTCGCACGCTCTCTTGTTGCCGGGGTGAACTCAAACACGTGCGCCCGCAAAACGCAGCGCAGCAGGACTAGCCGACCTGCGCCGGCGCCGCGATGCTTTCCGCCGAGACGAAGCGCCCATACCGATAGTACGCCGCGCAGGCGCCCTCGCTGGAGACCATCGTCGCGCCGAGTGGTTTGAGCGGCGTGCATTCCCTGCCGAAGGCCGCGCACTGGTTGGGCTTGATCATCCCCTGCAGCACCTCGCCGCTGCGGCAGATGGGCGATTCCTTCGTCTGGATGTCGCCCACGTCGAAGCGCCGCGCCGCGTCAAACTCGGCGTATTTCTCGCTCAGCGCCCAGCCGCTGTTGGGAATCGTGCCGATGCCGCGCCACATCCGGTCGGTGACGACGAACACCTCCGTCAGCATCTTTTGCGCGGCGACGTTGCCCTCATAGCGCACCGCGCGCTCATAGGCGTTCTCGACCTCGGCGCGGCCTGCCTCTAACTGTCTCACCGCGCGCAGGATGCCGTGCAGCACGTCCAGCGGCTCGAAGCCGGTGACCACGATGGGGACGCGGTACTTCTCCACCAGCGGGACGTATTGCCAGTAGCCCATCACCGCGCAGACGTGGCCGGCGGCCAGGAAGGCCTGCACGCGGTTGGTAGGCGAAGCCATGATGGCCTCGATGGCCGGCGGGACAAGCACATGCGAGACGAGCAGGGAGAAGTTGTTCAGGCCCAGCTGCTTGGCCTGAACAACGGCCATCGCATTGGCCGGGGCGGTGGTCTCGAAGCCGACGCCAAAGAAGACCACTTCTTTGTCCGGGTTCTCACGCGCAATCCTGACCGCATCGAGCGGCGAATAGACGATGCGCACGTCGCCGCCCTGGCTCTTGACGCTGAACAGGTCGCGCTCGCTGCCGGGAACGCGCAGCATGTCGCCGAAGGAGCAGAAGATGACGCCAGGCCGGGCGGCGATGGCCAGCGCCTTGTCAATCATCTCCAGCGGCGTGACGCACACCGGGCAGCCGGGGCCGTGAATCATCTCGACGGTCTCCGGGAGCAGCTGGTCAATGCCGTTCCGGATGATGGAGTGCGTCTGCCCGCCGCAGACCTCCATCAGCACCCATGGGCGCCTGGCCGTCTGCCGAATCTCGTCGAGCAGTTTTTGGGCAATTTCGGGGTCGCGGAATTCATCGAGGTATTTCATGGCGGACCTCCAGGCGGGCCTTCACCGCAGAGACACGGAGAACGCAGAGAAAGAACACAGCGTCGCGCAATTCGCGCCTTCGCGGTTAAGTCCCATTAACGCCGGGCGGGCGCTCATCCCCGGCCTGCAATTCTTCTTCGAACGCGCCCAGCTCCCGGAACAGGCGCAGGCTCTCCAGGGCAGACTCTTCATCCAGTTTGGTGATGGCAAAGCCCACGTGGACGATGGTGTAATCGCCTACTTCCAGCTCCGGCAGGTAGGCCAAGCAGACCTCCTTCTGGATGCCGTCGAAGTCCACCTTGCCCATGCGGATGCCGCCGTTCTCATAAATTTCCAGGACTTTGCCGGGGATGCCGAGACACATCGTTCCTCCGATTTTAGATTTCTGACTGTGGATTTTGGATTGAGGCTTTGAGAGCCCATCCGCAATCAGAAATCACCAATCCAAAATCCTCTTTGCACCAATCACCGCCTGCCCCAGCGCCAAACCGCCGTCATTGGGCGGCACGAGACGATGGGTCAGGACGTCAAAGCCCGCCGCGCGCAGGTAGCGCAGCGTGTGCGCCAGCAGGGTCACGTTCTGAAAGACGCCGCCGCTCAACGCCACGGTGTTCAGGCCATGCTCGGCGCGTAGCCGCCGGCTGAGGGTGAGTATCAATTCTGCCACACTTCGGTGGAATTTGGCCGCGATGACCGGCGTGGATACGCCCCACCGCAAATCGGCCACAATCGCGCGGATCACCGGGGCAGCGTCGAAAACCGTTTCCCGCACCTCGAATGGATAGGCGCCATCCGTGACATCCGCCAAGTTATCCGCTGCCAGCGCCTCCATCTCAATCGCCGCCTGCGCCTCGTAGGTCACCGTCTGGCGGATGCCGCACAGCGCCGCCACCGCATCGAACAGGCGGCCCAGGCTGGAAGTGGGGACGGCGTTCAGGCCGGTGCGAATCTGGTGGGCGAGGACGCTGCGCTCCGCCGGCGGGCAGGTGGCCACGGGCGGCAGGTCGTCGTCCCATGCCACGCCGGCGGCGTGCAGGTGCGCGAGGGCGGCGCGGTACGGGCGCTTCACCGCCGCATCGCCGCCCGGCAGCGGCACATACGCCAGATGCAGGGCGCGGTCGAAGCTCGCGTAATCGGCCAGCAGCACCTCTCCGCCCCAAATCGCGCCATCCGTCCCGTAGCCGGTGCCATCGAAGCTGAAGCCGATGACGCGCCCACCGGTGTAGCTGTTCTCCGCCATCACCGCGGCGATGTGGGCATGGTGATGTTGCACCCGAATGTGCTGACGATTAGCGGCATGCTCGTGTGCCCAACGTGCCGAGAGGTAACGCGGATGCAAATCACTGACGATGATCTCCGGCGTGCAACGGAAGATGGCCTGGAAGTGCTCGACGGCGCGCTCGAAGGCCTGCAACGTCTCCAGATTCTCCATGTCGCCGATGTGCTGGCTCATGAAGGCGTAGTCATCGCGCGCCAGGCAGAAGGTAGCCTTGAGTTCACCGCCGACGGCGAGCGTGGGCCGGACCGAGAACGGCAATTTGACCGGAAACGGCGCGTATCCGCGCGAGCGGCGGAGGGGGAGGTAATCTCCAATCTCTGTTTTCAAATGATTTGAGACTGGAGATTGGGGATTAGAAGATTGAAGATTGAAGACTCGCATCACCGAGTCATCGCAGTGCACGTGAATGTCGCGGTTGTGCATCAGGAAGGCGTCGGCCAGCTCCGCCAATCGCTCGCGGGCCTCATCGTTATCTTTGACAATCGGCTCGTCGCTGTAGTTGGCGGAGGTCATCACCAACGGGCCACGCCCTTCCAGCAGGAGCTCGTGCAGCGGCGTGTAGGGCAGCATCACGCCGAGATACGGGTTGCCGGGCGCCACCAACGCGGAGACATCGGCTCCGGGCCGGCGGCGCAGCAGGACGATCGGGCGCTCTCTGGACGTGAGCAGGGCAGCCTCGGCGTCGCTCACCTCGGCGAGCGCGCGCGCAGCCTCCAGGTCGGCGACCATGATGGCGAAGGGCTTATCCACACGGCCCTTGCGGTTCCTCAGCGTCTGGAGCGCAGCGTCAGACGCGGCGTTGCACGCCAGATGAAAGCCGCCAATGCCCTTGACGGCGACGATGTAGCCAAGGCTCAGGAGGTGACGCGCCTGTTCAATGGGCGAAGGAGACTCGGCGATTGGCGATTGGAGATTGGAGATTGCGGCCGCAATCTCCGGTCTCCGCTCTCCAAACTCCAGCCAGACCTGCGGCCCACACTCCGGGCAGGCGTTCGGCTGTGCGTGGAAGCGGCGGTCGAGCGGGTCATGATACTCGGCCAGGCAGGCCGGGCACATCTCAAAGTCCGCCATCGTGGTCAACGAGCGGTCGTAAGGGATGTCTTTGATGATGGTGAAGCGCGGGCCGCAGTTGGTGCAGTTGATGAAGGGATAGCGGTAACGGCGGTCGTTCGGGTCGAACAGTTCACGGCGGCAGTCGGCGCACAGGCAGATGTCGGGCGAGATGAGCGTATTGGCCGCCGGCTGCGCCTCACTCTCCACAATGCGGAAGTCGCTCTCGCCCAGCGGCGCCAGCTCTTCGACGGCTATAGCCTCGATGTGGGCCAGCGGCGGTTTGCGCCGGATGAGGTCGGACTGGAAGGCGCTGAGGGCGGACTCTGGGCCTTCGACCTCGATGAAGACGCCGGCGCTGTTGTTGCCCACGAAGCCGGCCAGGCCGTGCGCCTGCGCCAGCCCGTACACAAACGGCCGGAAGCCGACCCCCTGCACCACGCCGGTCACGTGCAATCGCTGTCGCAGTCGCGTCACTTCAACCAGCATTTTATCAACGGATGGAACGGACGACTTGGATGGATGTGAAAGGCATCCGTTTGATAGATGCCGTCCGCGGCTTCGACGTGAAAAATTATGATGTGCGCAAGTGCTTAGCGGTAAATTGGACTACTTGTGGGAGAGTCTGTAGTGGGAAATGTCATGGAAGCCCACGATATTTGTCAGGTGATTGCAAACCCGCTTACTCAGATTTGTGTTGCGCTGCCCGTTGTATCGCCTTGCGCAAGGCGCGGACGTTGACGGCGGGCTCGCCCTTGAAGATGGCGCTACCGGCCACCAGCGCCGTCGCGCCAGCCTGCACGACTTCGGCGGCGTTCTCAGGGTTGATGCCGCCGTCCACCTCCAGCCAGGCAGCAGAGTTGATCGCGTCTAGCATTTGGCGCAGGCGCCGAATCTTGTTGGTGCTGGCAGGGATGTAGCTCTGCCCGCCGAAGCCGGGATTGACGGACATGATGAGCACCAAGTCCACTTCGGGCAGGATTTCTTCAAGCGTGGTCAGTGGGGTTGCCGGGTTGAGGGTGACGCCGGCCTTCACGCCCAGTTCCTTGATGGCTTGCACGGTACGATGCAGGTGCGGGCAGGTCTCGACATGGACGATCAGCCGGTCTGCGCCGGCGCGCGCAAAGTCGGCCAGATAGCGGTCGGGGTTCTCGATCATTAGGTGCACGTCGAGCAGCGCGCCGGTCTCTCGGCTAAGCGGGCGTAGCGCTTCGACGACGAGCGGGCCGACGGTCAGGTTCGGGACGAAGTGGCCGTCCATCACGTCCACGTGTAGCCAGTCGGCGCCGCCGGCCAGCGCCTCGCGGCAGTGCGCCTCCAACCGGGCGAAGTTCGCCGAGAGAATTGAAGGGGCGATTTTGATCACGCCGTTCCGTCCTAGTGCAGCATTGAATTACGCGAATGAGGGCGAACTCACTTTCGTGTAATTCGCACCCTTCGACACCAAAGAAGCGTTCTCCCTCACGTCACTTCCAAAATGGCCAGCCCTTCCTCGGCCAGCAGCCGCCCGGCCTCAATGTTGTTGGTGAGCAAGTAGCGCACGCGGCGCGTGATGACGAGCGTTGCCGCGCCGAAGGTGACTGCCGTGTTGATGTAGGATGCGCCGCCGCACGTGGCCCAGGCAAAACTGCTGACGCGCTGCAGCACGATGGCATCCGGCCCGCGCGCGTCGGGCAGCTGATGAAGACGTTCTTGCTTGATCTCAAATTCGTTCAATCGCTGCGCTCCTTGCCCTGCAGCCAGCGTCAATATCGGCAGTGAAACGAGGTTGGCCCAACAAACTGGCAGCTATGCCGTCTATGCTCACCTCCTGATGGTCAGAACATTCCAGGAGGCATTGCACTGCTGGCAGCGGCGAGGCTGGCGGCTCCAGGCTATCGGTCGGCATCACGCCAGCAAATCTTTCAAGGTGTTCCAGCGGCGGCGAACGGCAGCAAGCTGCGGGTCGGCCGGTTGCGAGCCAAGGCACAGCTGGCGGCCTAGGCTGAACAAGGCATTGAGTTGCCGCCATCTAGTTGAAATCGAGGCTGAGCGTTGTTCGGCGGCTTCAACCGCTATGACGGCTTCCCAACGCTTTCGATAGGCAAGAACAAGCTCTCGATCCATGAGCCTATTCTAACATCGGCAATCATAGACCGCGGTCGGCAGCTAACACAAAATCACCTTCGCAGGCGAGATCGTTGTTCAACTGAATGCCTTCTTCACCAACGCGGCAATTTGCGCCTCGGCGGCAGGATCAACTCCTTCAGCGCGAAGGCGGTCGGCCAGATGACGCCGTCGTCGAGATTCGCCGCGTCGCTGAAGCCGAGCGCCGCGTACCGCATGTTGAACTTGTACGCGCCCTGGATGGAGCAGACGACCTTGCCCTCCCGCGCATACGCCGGAATCCCGTACCCGGTCTTCGGCGAGAGCACCGGCGCGTTGGCTGTGATGATGTCATGCAGCCGTTTCGCCATGGCGCGATCCGGCTCCGACATCTCGGCAATTTTCGCAAGCACGGCGCGTTCGCCTTCCGCCCGATCTTTGTCCATGCGCGCTTCCGCTTTTAGCTCCTGGGCGCGCTCTCGCATTGCGGCTCGTTCCTCGGCGGTGAAGCGCCCGGACTTCTTGCGGCTCGCGGCAGCGTTTCGTGCGGACTTCTGAGTTCCTTTCTTGGCGCTCATCGAAACATCCTTGGGGGAGCCAGGTTGGAAACTGCGCTACGGTTCAAGGGTGGCCTCTGCTATTCTATTCAAATCGTGTGCATCACAAATCACGCTTGTGGATAGCGTACAGACAATCGCTCCACGTGATGAACATCACTGTGCCGCCCGTGCACTCCGTCCGCTCAGCAAAGTAAAATTGTTCAGAAAACGTAACTGCTCAGGTCATAATCGCCGATAGGCCGGGGAATCCACAGATGTCGCAGATTGTCACAGATTCTTTTCTGCGAAAATCTGCGTAATCTGTGGATCAATCAGACAGGCTGAGCAGTTACCAGAAAACAATCTTATGCCCCCAGGCACAAGGACGCAGAACCTCGTGAAAATTCAATAACCTTACCTCTCCCATTCGTTCTTTTTAGAGTAGATAAAGAGTGCCATGGAACAGGCAGCGTCCGACTTGAATTTGAACTTGACCGCCCTCGGCCCCGATAAGTTTGACCTACAGCAGGTGGCCGAGCTAATTGACCAAGCCATAGCCGCCAAGCCCAACGGTCTCTCCGTTCATCGCTTCGCAGCTTTTCAAGGATAAGATTCAGCGTGCCATTGACGCTGGGCATATCGGTGGTGGGCTTCAACGTCGGCAACAGCCGGGAGAAGGACGGCATTCCTTACCTGCCCCCCTACGGACCTTGCTGCGAGATGGAACAACTTCTGCCCATGAAATCCACCACAAGGCCGGATGCTATAATCGCCGCGTGCTCTCCGATGCGCCGCTGACCAAACGCCAGCTGGGCCTGCTGCTTGTGGCAGGCGGCCTCGTCGCCGCACTGACCGTGCTGCTGGTGGATGTCTTCCGGGCAAGCGCGTTCGCCGGCCTCGGCCCGGCCCAGTTACTGGCACTGGGCGTCTGCGCGCTCATCATCCTTCTTGGCCTGTCGCTCCTCCCTCTGGGCGATCGTCTGGCATGATGCGACTCGCTTGGGGCAATTGGAACGGGGAAGAACCGCTGCTGCCCGGCTGGGCGAAGTGGTCCTCACGGACTCTGTTCGTCCTCGCCGCCCTTGCCCTCATCGGCCAGTTCCTCGTCTACGTCCACTATGCCATCTCGCTCTTCCGCTTCCCGTTCGATTACGACCAGGGTGAGGGCTTCGAGCTGTACGACGTGGTGCTGCACACGCAGGGCATCTGGCCGTATCAAGATAGCCAGGTCTTCCCGTTCTACACGTCCATCTACCCGCCACTCTACCATCTGCTCACGGCACCGCTAGTGTTGGCCTTTGGGCCAGCGCTGTGGACGGGCCGCGTGGTGAGCTTCACCGGCTCGCTGGTCGCGGCAGCAGCGATTGCCTGGGCAGTGCGGCGCGAGACCGGGCAGGGCCTCCTCGGCGTGCTGTGCGGGCTGAGCTTCCTCGCCTCCAACTACACCTTCGCCATCGGCCCGCTCTTCCGCCAGCACATGACCATGGTGATGTTTGAGACGCTGGCGATTGTCGTGCTGGCACAATTTGATCTGAACTGCGAAGACACGAAGGACGCGAAGAAAACACGCTCATCATCCCTTGGGCTCTTTGCGTCTTTGCGATTTCCTCCCCGCCTGTGGCTTGGTGCAGCCTTGTTGATATGCGCGGGGTACACCAAGCAACTCGCGCTCGCCACCGTGCTGGCGGTGCTGGCCTGGCTCTTCCTGCGTGGGCCGAGGCGTGCGCTGCTGGTCGGATTCGTCATGTCGCTGGTGGCCGGCAGCATCTTCCTATGGATCAACTGGCGCACCGATGGTTGGTGGTATGTCAGCATCATTCAGGCGAACATCAACGCCTTCGGCATCCCGCAAATGCTCGCTTTTTACCGCGAGTGGCTGGAGCTGCATGCCGTGCTGGCGCTGGCCGCCTTCGGCGTTCTGATTTACGAGACGTACTGGGGTCGGCTCTCTCTCTACTCGACCTGGTTTGCCTTTGCATTTGCTAACGGCGCGCTCTCCGGCAAGTTCGGCGCGGGCGAGTCGTACTTTGTCACTGCCACAGCAGCAGCCTGCGTACTGGCCGGGCTGGCGGCGGGCAGGCTGTGGGGTCTTTCACCGCGAAGACGCGAAGGCCGCGAAGACAATCCTAGAAGCCTCTTGGCGTTCTTAGCGTCTTCGCGGTTCAAACTCGTATTCACTCTCGCGCTGCCGATTCTGTTTTTGATCCAGACGCGGCTCACGCTGCACACGTACACCGAGGGTCCGGTGTATGGGCCTCTGGCCCGCCTGTTGGGAGTGGTGGATAGCTCCGGGCGCGGCTACTACGACTCGCAGGGATACACCCAGCTCGGCCCGCGCCCAGCTCGCGCCGACCACGAGGCCGGGCATAGAATTGCGTCGCTGGCCCGCAATGCGCCGGGGCCGGTCTTTTCGGAAGAGGCCGGCTTCATGTTTGCGGCGGGCAAGCCGGTGGTAACCAACGCCTTCCCCCAGCTGATGATGTTCCAGGCCGGCCTGTTCGACCCGGCGCAGCTTATCGAGATGATTGCTCGGCGCGAGTTCGGACTGGTCATCCTGCGGGCGCAATTCTACCCGCCGCCGGTGCTGCAGGCCATCGGCGCGCACTACCAGCCGCTGACTGAGATCGAGATGAACGGCTTTACCTACCGCCTTCTGGAGCCGAGGCCATAACGCAAGATGTGAGTCGGTCGCACCGCGCATCAGAAGTTGAACGCCATCCCTAGTCGGCAATGCCAGAATGTGGGACCGGAGCTGACTCCCTGACACACTTAAGAGTGCACTGAAAAAAGGTCATGATTGAAACGCTTGGCCGCCACATATGCCACTTTAGTTGTAACCTCGACGCCATATATGGTGGCGTTTGCGTCTGAAAAGTAGTTTTTTTCAGTGGACTCATCAGTGACTCCACTGAAAAACTATGATCTCACCGCGAAGAGCGCCAAGGATTCGCTTTTGTCTTTCTTAGCGTTCTTGGCGTCTTCGCGGTTCAAATGGGCTTTTTTCAGTAGAACCATCAGTAGCACCTGAAAAATAGTTTTTTCAGTGGACTCATCCGTTACTCCATCCGTTGGCAGTTACCCGCGCAATCGGTCAACGGATAGGCAAACGGATGAGCGGATGACAACGGATGCGGGCGCATCAATTCGCTGCCCTTGCCACCAGACCGGCGCAGCGTATGACCAGGCCCATCCGTTTCAATCCGTTCATCCGTTACCATATCCGTTGACAGACATCCGCTTGCATCCGTTCATCCGTTACTCCATCCGTTGGCAGTTACCCGCGCAAAGCGAACTTTTTGAAGGAGCGCGTCAGGCGGGTGGTCTTCCTGATCAACCGCGAGTTCCGAGATTGGGATTGGGCCGAACTGTGCCCGGAACAACAGCTGTGGCTTTACTGAAACAAGCTCATCTGAACCGCGAAGACGCGAAGAACGCTAAGGAAAATAGGTGGCGAATCCTTTGCGCTTTGCGGCGTCGCGGTGAGATCGTAGTTTTTGCAGTGGAGTCACCTATGTCATTCTGGCCAACGCGGTTGGTACAGCCCGATTGAAGCGCTGGGTGCGCGACCGGGACATCGCCGCTATGACCAACACGTCCGCTTGACCCAGACGGCAAGCTGCTGACCCATCGGACGGTGACCTGGACGACAGGTGATGCCAAGAACTCGCCCGAATTGCCGGCGATCATCTCCAGCCAGCCTGCTGCACGCGCGCGCGCCTGCGGGAATATGCTCGGCGCAGGCACACCGCAGAAGGGTTCCGCGATGATAAGTCCGGCGGCTTCGACATGGCTCATACGCGCTTGCAGCACGCAGAGCGCCTGGAACGGCTGTTGCTGGCTTTGGCCATT
>JANWXR010000005.1 GCA_025057205.1 Anaerolineales bacterium
AACCGGCCCGACGAGGAAGCGAAGCGCCAGCAGCACGGTCTCCGGCTGGGGCGGCACGGCCTGACCCGGCTCCGCCGGGATATAGCCGGCGAGGTCGAGCACCTGCCCGGAGATGAACAGGCCGAGCGAGAGGCCAAGCTTCTGTAAAAAAACAAAGAAGCCGTAGAAGATGCCCTCGCGCCGCCGGCCGGTCTCCAGCTCGTCCAGCTCGATCACGTCCGGCAGCAGGCTCCACGGCACGAGGTAACAGACCGAGACGCCCGCACCGGCCACAATCGCCAGCACGAACAGCAACGGGGTCTGGCCCGGCCGGACGAAGAACAGGCTGAGCAGCACGGCCACGAACACCGTCGCGCCGATGTAGTACACGCGCTGCTTGCCGACCCGCTCGCTGACGCGCGTCCAGACCAGCAGCCAGGCGAAGGCCGAGAACTGAAGCGCGAGCAGGATGAAGCCGAACACGCCCACGTCCACGCCCACCCAGTCGCGCGCATAGATGAACAGGTTGTTCTGCACAAATTGGATGGTGAGCCACGAGAGCAGATAGACCACCGTCGCCAGGATGAAGGCGCGGTTGCGGAAGGCAATCAGGAGTCCTTCGAGAAAGCTTGGCTCGTTCTCCCTCACCACAGGCAGATACTCCGGCTCTTTGGTCCCGGCAAAGGTGATAAGGAAGCCGGCCACGCTCACCACCGCCCAGATGAAGATGCTGACGGCGTTGCCGATGAGGGGCTGGCCGGGGAAGGCAGCGACGATCTGGGTATGGAAGAAGGCTGCCAGCACGCCGCCGAGAATCGAGAAGCCGAAGCGAAAGGCATTCAGGCTGGTGCGCTCGTCGTAATCCGGGGTGAGTTCCGCCGTAAGCGCGGTGTACGGCACGCCAACGGTGGTGAGGGCCGTATCCAGCGCCAGCGCGACGATGAGGTAATACCAGAAGCGGCCTGTATCATCAAGCGGCGGAACCACCCAGTGCAGGAAGAACGCCAGCCCGAACGGGATCGCGCCGAACAGAAGCCACGGGCGGCGCCGCCCCATCGCGCTCTGCGTTTTGTCCGTCAGCCAGCCGACAATGGGGTCGTTGACGGCGTCCCAGATTTTGACGATGAGCAGGATGGTGCCGGCGAGGCCGGGGCGCAGGCCGGCCAAGTTAATCAAAAAGTCCAGCAGGAAAAAGCCGTTGATGGCCGTCATAATCGCCGGGCCAAGGTCGCCGGCACCAAAGGCCAGCTTGGTGCGGAAGGGAAGTTTGATGGCAGAGATGGTCATGAGGTTGCGCGGTGCATGGTGCGGTGCGTACGGAATACGCAATACGGAATACGGAAAGAAATATGAATTCCTACACCTGCAACTCCGCCGCCAGCTTTTGCCAGGCTGCGTCGTCCGCGCCGGGCGTGAAGGGGCGGTAGAGAGTCACCCGGTCGAGCATGCCGGCGTAGCGCGCCTTGAGCGGTTCGGCAAGTTCCGCCAGCGGCGCGGCGAAGGTTTCGAGCATCTCGTCGCTGATCAGGGCGGGCATCGAGGTCCAGTCGCCCTGCGCCGCGCGGCTGGAGAGCCGCTCACCGATCTCGCCCCAGCCGTGATGCTCCAGCACCGGGCGGTAGGAGGGCGTCGAAGCGTAGAACGAAATTTGCTGGCGGGCATACTCGCGCTCGGTTGGGTTGGTGATGACGAAGACGGAGGCAGAGACGGCGATGTGAGCGTTGCGCCCGGCCCTCGCTCTGCCCTCGGCGATGGCGGGCAGGAGCACATCGCGCAGGTAGGCCGGCGTGTGGAAAGGATGCACGTGAAAGCCGTCGCAGACCTCGCCGCACAACCGCGCCAGGCCGGTGTTGACGCCGGCGAGGTAGATGGGGATGTCCGGGTGGGCGATGGGGCCGGGGTTGAAGAACGGCGACATCAGTGTGAGTTTGAAGTATTCGCCGCGAAAGTTGAGCCGCCCGCCGGTCTGCCAGCACTGCCAGAGGGCGCGGATGGCCTGCACCAGCTCGCGCAGCTTGTTCACCGGGGACTCCGGCCAGGCCATGCCAAAGCGGCGCTCGATATGCGCCTTGACCTGTGTGCCCAGCCCGAGGATGAAGCGCCCGCCTGAATGCTGCGCCAAGTCCCAGGCAGTGTGCGCCAGCGTCATCGGGCTGCGCGCAAAACCGATGGCAACCGCCGTGCCGAGCTTGATACGCTGCGTCTGCCCGGCGGCCACGGCCAGCGGCAGGAACGGGTCGTGCTGAGTCTCGCTCGTCCAGATGGCATCGAAGCCGACGGCCTCCGCCGCGTGCGTCAGTGGCGCAATCTCACTCAGCCAGTTGGACATCAAGGCAAGGTCGAGTTTCATCGTTCTGTCTCGTATTGCGTATTCGGTATTCCGTGCGCGATGCGTGCGTGTACGCAATACGTGACGTGCAACATGGATCAGTCTGCCTTCTCAGCGCGCTTCCCAGGCGGCCAGGTCGTCGAAGGTAACGCGCAGGCCGGCGGTGCCGATGGAGCGCGCGTACACGCCCAATCGGCCGGCAGCCACCGTTGCATCCGCCAGCGTCAGAATGGATTGACCGTTGATGAAGAACTCGAAGCGCTCGCCGACGGCGCGCACCGCCAGAACGTTTTCCGAGCCTGGGCCTGTGCGCACATTGGCATTGAGTGGGACCTCCTGCAAGAAACGATAGCGACCGTTCTGCAATACCTGCGCCCGCGCGCGCCCGTTGCACGTCACTCCGAACAGGTAGAAGTTGTCTTCGTCCTGCGAGCGTACCTGTAGGCCGTAATGGTCATCTGGGCCGCATTGGGCTATGCGCGCCGTTGCCCGGTAGTAGAAGTCCCGCGCCTCTGCTTCGCGTGCATAGCTGTAGCCGAGCACCGCGCGCTGCAGGGCCAGCGTTAGCGCGCCGTCGCCGATTTCACTGAAGATGGGCGATAGTCGGCGGATGACCCAGCTGTAACGCGGCGGGTCGAAGGTCTCGGCAAAGAAGAGCGCGCCGGCCCCGGCAGGCGGGGTGAGCGCGGGCAGAGTCGGTGTGGCGGTGGGCGTGGCGCTTGGCGTGGCAGTGGGGCGCGGCGTGGGCGTCCGAGTTGGAGTTGGCGAGGCAGTCGCCGTCGCGGTTGGTCGGGGTGTGGATGTGAACGTCGGCGTAGGGGTTGGCGGCACGGCGGTAGGGGTGGAAGTTGTTGATGTGGCCGTGGCGGTCGGCAGCAGCGGTGTAGCGGAGGCGGTGGGCGACTCGGTAGGAGCGAGCGGCGCGGTGGAGGTGACGGTGGTGGAGGGCGGCGTGGGCGAAGCGTTTGGGGCGGTGACCGTGGCGCTCGGCACGGCAGCGGTCTCCGTTGCGGTTAGCGTGGCGGTGTCCGTGAGCGCCAGAGCGGGCGTCGTCGCCAGCGCGGCCAGCGCCTGCGTGGGAATTAGCGCGGTGCGGTTGCCAAACCAGTTGAAGTATGCCCACAGGCCGCCGCCGAGCAGCGTCAGCGCAAGCAGGCCGTAGACCAGCGCAGCCAGCAGACGATAGCGCGTCCTGACCGGGATGCTGTACAGCCGGCGCGAATATGGGCCACGGCGCAGGTAAGCGTAGTCGCGTGCCGGCACCACCGGCTGCGGCCGGCTGAGGTTGCCGGTCAGTCGTGCGCCGCTGCTGGTGCGAGCCGCGGGCGGGCGGCGCACCGTCACATGCGGCAGTATCCCGGCAATGATTTCCGGCGTCAGGCCGGCGACGTTGTTAAGGTCGCTCAGCCCGCGAAACGGCCGCGCCGCGATGATGCTTTCCGCCAGCGCCCGGTCCACGCCGGGCAGCTCATCCAGTTCTTCGGGCGAAGCCGAATTGAGGTCGAGCAGAGAAGGGTCAGTCGCCAAGGGTCGTTCGGCCTGCGGCGCCCTAACTTTGCCGAACCGGCGCCGAGACGCGGGCCATTATACAACTCCGGTTTGCAGGAGCTACTACATCCCGGCCTTAGCGTAAGCGATATAAAGCCTACCAGCCCAGCGGCTTCGGCGAAACGCGGCGTACGTTCAGCCGTTGCGCTGCGCGGTAAGGCACTTTCCAGCGAGGACGTTCGGTTTAGTGCCGGTGGACGACTCCGCTGTTAGCGGAGTCCCGGTCATCGGGCCTCGGCGTGATAAACCCAATGAGGCTGATGGCGATGAACAACAGGATGAGGCCCCCAATCACGAGGCCGACTCCGATCAGCATGGCATCTCCTCCATGAGCCTTGTTGCGGTTCAAAGCAGACTAAGTATCGCAGATTTCGGGAAGTGGCGCATCCTTTTTTTGTCCTAAGGGAAGGGCTCTGTTTCAAAGGCGCACTTGTTCTGAAGATAAGCGAAGTGTGATATGATGTGGGCGCAAAAGTCGGAGAGCGCGGGTGTCGCCAAGTGGTAAGGCGTCAGCCTTCCAAGCCGCACCATGCTGATACCCCTATATGTGGCCTGACCGTAGTCAGAATTGAAGCCCCCCAGCAACGCTGGGGGGCTGTTCTTTGGATGGGGCGTCAGCCGAAGTGTCGTCTTGTACGACACTTACGACACTACGACACTCGACACTTCCAGTACCCCTATATGTTGCCTGACCGTAGTCAGAATTGCAGCCCCCCGGCAACGCTGGGGGCTGTGCTTTGTGGGGCGTCAGCCGAAGTGTCGTCTTGTACGACACTTACGACACTACGACACTCGACACTTCCGGTCTTAGTTAGAAATTCGTAACTCCCTATCTTTTGACCATCCTTGGGTATAGAGTGAGCCACATGAGACGGCTCACCGCGGCTCTGGCCGTGTTGCTCGTGGTGGTGCTCGCGCTGGCGTGGCCTGCGCTGCCACGTGTTGGCGCGCAGACCGATACAGAGACTCCTACGCCGATAGAGACGCCGACAGAGACTCCTACGGATACTCCCACGGCGACCGCTACAGCGACGGAGGCACCCACGGCCACTCCCACAGCCACCAGCACGCCGACCGAGACACCGACGCCGACCGAGACGCCGACGGGCACTCTGGCGCCGACGGACACGCCCACGGCGACACCTACAGCGACCAGCACGCTCACTGGCACGCCAACGGTCACTACTACGCCAACGGCTACGCCTACAGCCACCAACACGCCCACCGCCGGCATCCTTTGGTCGCCACCATCTCCGGACGATCCACTGGCGGGCGCTATGCAGTACGTTGGCATTTTGCAGGCGCCTACGTTGGCGGTGATGGTGGTGGTTATCAGCCTGCTCATCGCGCTCGGTGTGCTGGCCTACGTAGGCAGTAGAGCCACCGATGTTCTGGATCGTCGCTTCTGAGGAGAACCATATGCCTCCGCCACCCCCGTGCCCTAACTGTGACATCCTGATCCCGCTCGGTGATGACCAGTATGCCTTGGTCGTGGCCTATGCCAGCATGGCTGATGTGGTGATTGTGTGCCTGCTGGTAGGCGTGTGCCTACTGTTGGCGGCTCAGCTGGGCTATGCCGTGTTCATGGATGCGTTCTCTCGGCGCTACGAGCTATGAGCATCCTGCCTGAATTCGCCGCGTTCTTCGCGTGGGCTTGTTTCTTGGCGCTTGTCGGGCCTCTGTTCCTGCTCTTAGCGTGGGCGTTCTCGCGCCTGCTGTCCGACTGGAGGCTGCGATGAGCTTCGAGTGGCTACAGCGTTTCTTCCTGGCTGTGTTTGCAGACGCAGTGATGAACGTGCTGTATCTGGCGCTTGCCGTGCAGATCATCTTCTCCGGTCTGATGGCGCTATTCGCGATAGCGCGTACTTTGCAGCGCCGGAGGTACCCATGATGGGAGTTGGCGGGCCGTGGCCCTGGCGCGGTCTGCTTTTACTCTACCTTTCCGTATCCACCATTCACTACGCACCGGGAGGTGCAACATGGGTTCGCTCGACCTGACTTCGTTTCTGAGCGCCGTGTGGACATCCACGAACCAGTGGATCACCACGTTCGGCCCGATCCAGGCGCTCGGCGTCGGCCTCACGTTTGCCGTCTCGATCCTGGGTTTTATCGGCGCTGCGCTGGCGGGCGCACTGCGCATGCGCGGCCGCTAGGCCCACCCTCGCCTAACTACTTCTGCCCGCTGGCCAGGGCAGCGGGCAGAAGAGATGACGCATGAGAGTCTCTCGTCTCATACTGATCGCGGTTCTCTCTCTGTGGCCGATAGCGCTGACAAATGTGCCAGTGGCGCGGGCGCAGGAGTGGGCACCCTATTACTCACTCAGCGAAATCGGGGCTACTCTTCTGTCGCTGACAGGTAACAGCAACATTGACCCCAACTTGTTCGCTGACGGGACGCATCAGTACGTCACCGGTAACTTTGAGATGGTGTGGGACCTGAACGGTTTCTATAGCTCACCCCAATTAAGGCTGTACAACTCAGCTGGTAGTTGCTCCTGGTGGGGGTTGCGTCTCGAGTTTTACAGAGAGACCACGATCGGCGTGTTAGATGGCAACTGGACTCTCATGACATTCCTCGGCCCGGAGACGTACGGGCTGGTTTACGGTCCCCTGTTCAGCCAACCTGCGTTTCGATACCTCAGGGTGAGGTCTATATATACATTTGGGGAATGCGCGACCATCGGACAGTTCGGGTTGGGCGGCATCACGTTGACTACCCCAACCCCTACACCCACCCCTACGCCGGCACCTGCCACACCCTTCCCCGTGTTGCAGGCCTGCATCCCGGCCAACATGATCGCCACCTCCACCCCCACGAGAGCGGCGCCCACCGCCACGCCCTACGGTACGCGCACGCCGCAGCCGAGCGCTACCCCTACGGCCACCAACACGCCCGGCCCAACGCCCACACGCACGCCCGCAGACTTCAACGTGCTGGCCAACTTCGACACCGGGCTGGCGCCCTGGAACGTGAACTCCCGTCCGCCGCCGGTGACGCATAGTAGTCAGCCGGGTCAAGACGGACGGCCCGGCTTCGCTCTCCTGACATTCGGCGCAGATGGCACGCCCAACGAGCCGGGGGAGCCGATGTCATTCGGCCTGGAACCGGGCAACGTGCTGGTGTACCAGTCCAACGGCGCGCCGCTGCCGCGGCCTCTGCGCGTGGTAGCCGACGTGCAATTCCCTCAATTGCTTGCGGGCATGTATGCCTACTTCATGGTGTACTACTTCCACGACGAGGGACTTGGTCAAGGCAGGTGGGTGCTGGCCGGATATGAGCGCGTCAACGTCGCCTGGCATCGCATCACAGTCCACATCGAAGCGCCGCCCAACCGCGTTGTGCGCGCCATCGCTGTGCGCGGAGTCGTGGGTGCGAGCTCCATCAACCACCCCCTCGGGTTTATCCCCATGGAGTGGAATGGTGGGGTACAGGTAGATAACCTGCGCATAGCGGGTGGACGGTTAGCCAATGACCCTGTGGCCGTGGGCCTGCCGGTATGCGCGGGCAGTGGCGGCATCCCCGGGACCGGGACGACACGCCCTATCCAGATGTGCACCATCGCTGCCAACAACATCAATGTGTTCCGGTGTCCTACTCCCTCGAATCTCGTGGACATCGGCCTGTGGATCAGCTGGCTGCGGTGCAACATCCAGACGTACTTCAACTTCAGTGCAGAGAATCATGCGCAGGTCATGGCTCTGATGGATCGCAATAAGCGTCACCAGCCGTTCACTGCCATTCTCGACCTGACCCAGTCGCTGGTGATAGTGGGAGAGGCTGTGCGTGAACTATCCGCCATGCCCTCCGCCAATGACATCCCAGCGCCCGACTGGACTCGTCTGCTGGATGCCCGCGTGCTGGATGAGTTTTCCCAGGTCGGCCCTCCCGGCTCGGATGATCAGGCGGCCTTCGAGGCCGCGCAGCGAGCCTGCCCAGCTGTGCTCCAGGAGATGAGCCGCACCATGGCCCCGGCCATGTGCTACGGCGTGTACGCGCTCAAGGGCACCTTCGCCAACAGCATCGCGCAGTTCATGTTCGATGTGGCCTGTTACCTGTGGACGATCAACCTGTTTCTCAATTTGCTGGCCAATCGCAATGAGCTGGGTCAGGATGGCTGACTATGTGGCGTCGTGTCTTAGTTGTCGCAAGTCTCTTTCTGCTGGCGTTGTGGGTATGGCGCGCCAATGCACATGCTCAGGCTGACTGCGGCGGTTACACCTGCGTGGATGTCAGCGACTTCGCTTCGGGCCTGAACGGCTGGACGCCCGGCCTATATACATCGCTCACGCTCACCAACTCGCTGACATTCACCGGAGGTGGAATCTTTGGGTGGGGCGGGTGGACGAGCACGGCCAACGGCGTGTTGATTGTGCGCAACACCGTCTCGCCAGATGCACCTCCCACCTCGTGGCCTGACCCTGAGTTCAGCAAGACCGTGTCGCTCACTCCAGGCACCTACCGACTGATGTACCGTGTGTCGTATGCCTGGTCGCCCAAGGTGCGCATCGAGGCGGACAACGCGCACGGCATCGTCATTACGCCGGCGCTGCCCCGATGCGAGTACACCAGCCCGGGCAGGCGCTTCAATCAGTGCGAGGAGGCGGCCTTCACGGTAGACCGCACCACCAACGTCAAGTTCACGCTCAGCTTCCCTGAGCTGTTGCCTGAGCCGCTCGATCCAAACCTAGCCGCGTTTGACTACATCTGGATCGTTCGCACATCCACCTATTACCCCACGCCCAACCCGGCCACGCCGACGAGGCCATTCGTGTCCACTCCGTTGCCGCAGGCCACACCGCGTTGTCAGCCGCGTGCCACGCCTACACCGAGCTATTACGGCACCCCAACGCCCACGCCTGCCGGTGACGACATGCAATATCTGGAGCGGTTCAACACTAATGACTGGTCGCGGCTGTGGCAACCGTCAAACGCCTACGTGTGGCGCACTAGCCCAAATCGCGGCGTGGATTCGCAGGGCTTTGGCGCGTCGGTGGGCATCACCTTTGCCCCGGCATCACAAACACCCGACTCCGCGCCGGCGCTCATTTACTCACTGTCGTCGTCGCGGACGGTCTATCTCGACGGTTGGGTGTACGCTGCATCCATCCCGTCAGGCACCATCGCGCGGGTGCGCGTCTGGCGTTTCGATGGTGGGTCGTGGTCGGTGGTCAGCGAGCACAACGCCTCGTCGGGCACGTGGCATCCCTTCGGCGCGACCATTCCTGCTCCCTTCACCGCCATCGCTATCTCAGCTGTGCGGACTGACGGCAACACGACGGACTACCTCAACGTAGATGATCTGTTGCTGTACAACAACCTAGCCTATCGCCCATACTGCGATGGCTCGTTCCCGCCAGGTCCCGGCGGTAGCACTGATCCGTACAATCCGAGCGGCTCCACCGGCTGGGTCATCCCCTATCCCCAAGACAAGAGTTGCCCTCCTCCCGTGAATGTGCCCAACAACTTCTGGGGGCCGATCCTGGCCAACCTGACGGTTTGGGTGGACACTCTCTTCGCCGAATCGCCTGAGCAGGAGCCGGGCCGCATCCCCGAGGGCGTGCGCATGGTGCTCACACCGTTCATGATCGCCATGACGCTGGCGGCCGTGTTCCTGAACTTGCAGACATTCGTCTGGGCCGTCGGCATCCGCGTGACGGTCACCGGGTTCCTGCTCGCGCGCGCCATCTGGCTCTTCATTGTCCGCACCATCAAAGGCTGACATGGATCAACTCATCGCTCTCATCGCGGCACGCAACGCTGCCGTGTACGAGTGGGCGGCGGTGGTGCTCGGCCTGGTCGTGGTGTGGGAGTTCATTGTGCGCCGCCGGCTTGTCGCCCAAGCGCCGGCACTCGCAGACGTGGCCACGATACATGCGCCCACCGGGGTCGTGGCCTGGTTTGCTCGACACTGGTTTGCGCTGTTCATGGTGGTCGTCGTCGGGGTGCGCGTGTGGGCGCTCGACACCGGCCCATACTGGTATGACGAGGCGTTCACCGTCTGGCTTGCGCAGCTGCCATTCGAGCGGGTGCTGGCGGCCACCGCCGGCGATGTGCACCCACCGCTGTGGTATGTGCTCGTGTGGCTGTGGGTGCGTGTGGTGGGTGAGGAGCCGGCGCTGGTGCGACTATTACCGGCAGCGTGCAGCATCGCTGCTGTGCCGCTGGCCCGGCTTCTGGCCGACCGATTGGACTGGCCCACCGAGGCGCAGTATGTGGGTCTGTGGCTGTTAGCCTTCTCGCGCTTTGAGTTGTTCTACGCCAGCGACGTGCGCATGTACTCGCTGATGCAGCTGCTCTTTCTCGGCGGTGCGTGGTGCGTATTGGAACGGCGCTGGGGCTGGTTGGCTGTGACGTGCACTTTGCTCCTGTGGACGCACTATTACGGGTTGTTCTACTCCGCCGCGCTTGCCGCGCTTGGTCTGGCAAGTGAGCTACGCTATCGTCGCTCACCTGTCGCGGTGGTGGTTGCCGGCGGCGTGGCCGCCCTGTCGTTCATGCCATGGTTGGCGGTGCTCGCCAAGCAAATGCGGGAAGTTCAAGCCGAGCACTGGATCATGCCTGTGACCGGCGCAGATGTGCTGCTCACGTTCTACAACCTGCTCTTCCATAATGGGCCGCTATATCTCGAGGCCTTTGGCTTCGTCGCCGCGACTGCGCTCGCAGGATTCGCGGCGTTCAAGAGTGTGCGCTATCCATTGACCTGGCCGCGTGTCGTGTTGCTGTGGCTCATCATCGGCCCGATGTTGCTGGCAGTGCTCGTCTCTTTGCTCTGGCGTTCGGTGTACGTGGTGCGCTATCTGCTACCCATCGCTCCGGCCTACTTTTTGCTCATCGGCTGGGCGCTCACGTATCGCACGGGCACGTGGGCGCGTCTGGCCATGGCCGTGGTGCTGGTGCCGCTTTTGGCATTGGGAGCCGCCACCCCCGACCGTGCGGCGCAGCTGGAACGCGGTCGCTCTGTGGAATTGGCGGCGCTCATCCGCGCTGAGCGACGACCGGGCGACGTGATCGTCCACACCCACCCGTGGACGATGGTTGAGATGGAGCAGTACGAAGTGCAGCTGCCACAGTATCTCTCGCCCTCGCCGGATGGCCTGGCCCTGGGCGGCCTGACACGGCAGACGCGCGAGGCGATGGGCATGCGTGAGGCTCGTCTGTCCGATCTGCGGGGCTATCGGCGCGTCTGGGTGGTCTCCGCGTTCGGCCCGCTCATCTTGCCGGAGCAGCGCCGTCAGTCTCTGGACGAGGCGCTGAACGGGCGGCGCTATCAGCTGCGCCAGCGTTGGGTGGGTGAGCGTCAGTTGTATGGGGTGGAGGTGTACTTAGTGGAGGTGAAGCAGTGAGCGTGCTCTACCGTTTCATGCTGCAGGTGCGCGAGCAGGTGATTGAGCGGGGCGTTCGCGGCCCGGGGGAGGTCGAGCAGGCTCTCACCGACAGCACATCCCAGACCGTTCTCCGTCAACTAGTCTATGGCTGCCTCGTCTGCCGGTGAGAACGTGCGCGCGTCTCCGCGTCGGCCGTCATGGCTGGCGCGCTTACTCTTCGGCGACCGCTCGGCGCAGGAGACGGCTGAGCGCATTCACCGCGAGCAGCAGATGCTGGAGGACAGAAAGCTCGCCGCCGAACTGGCCGCCGAGGCCGAAGAGTTTGCCGAGAAAATCATCGCCACGCTTACGCGGAAGGGTGTGTGCTACCGTTACACCAAGACGGAGCGAAATGAAGTCTTGGAGAAGGTGCAGGAGGTAGCCTTCGAGCGGCCATTTCGCGGCGACCGCAGCGTGATCCAACTCAAGGTAGATACGCGCCGCCTGCCGCGCGGCGTAGGAATTCGAGAGCTGGAGGATCCAGAAATCTTGCGCCTGCTCTCACTCAACGTGCGCCGCAACGTGCTGGCGCAATACACCACCGAAGGCGGGTTCTGGTACGTCATAGAGCGCGAGTACGGCATCGGCGGCATTCCGCGCTTCATCAGCTTCGCGGACGCGCTCGCGTCGCGGCCTGCGCATCTGGAGGGTGAGCGGCTAGCTTTCCCGATAGGCATCGCTGCGAACAAAAAGGTCGTCTGGCGCACCATGCGCGAAGTGGTCAACATGCTCGTGGCCGGGTCGCCAAAAGGTGGCAAGAGCAACTTCGCGAACGTTCTCCTGTGCACACTGCTCAAGCACAACAAGCCGCACCAACTCAAGCTCATGCTCATAGACCTGAAAGGCGGCCTGGAATTCAACTTCTACGAGTCGCTGGATGATTATCTGCTTTGGATCCCCAAGCCCAGGCGGGTGAAGGGGACAACGCGCACCCATGAAACGGGTGAAGACCATGACCCTGCACTGTTCGACGCCAGTGAGCAGGTGGTTGAGCCAGAAGCAGACGAACCCGAGGTCGTACTCGATGACCGCAGCGGTGAGCGCGTCAAGGCCTTCATCCAGCGTCGCGAGGAAGTCCCGGCAGCGCTCTCATGGCTGATTGGCGAGGCGGAGCGCCGCATGGCGGCGCTTCAGAAGGCACGCTGCAAGAAGATTGAGCAGTACAACCAGCGTTTCAGCTTTTCGCCTATGCCTGAGATCGTCCTGGTAATTGATGAATGGGCGGACATCAAGCTGACGCCGCGCATCGGGGCGCGCGCGGAGGAGAGGTTGATCAACATCAGCAACCGCGCCAGGGCGGTGGGCATCCACACCATCCTGTGCACGCAATCGCCCAATCGTGATGTGCTCAGCATCCGCGTGAAGAATGCCATGAATACCAAGATGGTATTCAGGTGCGCGGATCAATATATGAGCGTGGGCTTGCTCGGTGACTACTCCGCCACCACGCTATCGCCTTCGGGTAGGGCGTTCCTTATTGACGACGGTCGCGTGGAAGTTCAAACGCCCTACATCACCAACGAAGAGGTGACGGCCATCGTGGAGGCGGCCGCCACCGGTAAGGTGAAGGAGATAGCGAAACCAAGTAGGCACAACGTGACCCCGCGCGAGGTGTTTGAGTGGGCATTGAAGAAAAACGACGGAAAGCTGTCCTGGCGCGAAATCTATGCCGAGTTCGCGCCGAGGAAGCTAACGTCCCATGAGGCAAAACGCTTTGGGCGTGACTATGCTGGTCAGGTGGTGACCGTCTTCGGCCGGCAATACAGGGTGGAGCCTGCTGTGGGGATGCCAACGCCAAAATCTGCTCGCCTGCTCCCGGTGGATGCCGGAAATACGGAGACAGAGCCAGCACCACCGAATGGACGCTATCACGGCAACGGGAAGGTTCCAGCCGGCGCAACCAACGGGTTTTCTGACGGGGACACTGTCCACGGGGCCACAGTCCAGCCACATGCGGCACACACACAGGCCCATATAGCGCACACGAATGGGCGCGAGGGCGCGGACACCGACGAAGGCGAGACAGGGATCGAACATGTTTAGCCGCTTGCGCGATTGGATGTTCGGTCCGCGCTTTGTCCTCAACAAGCCAGGAGAGGACCCTGTGCGCAACCCGGCAGACTGGAAGCCGAGCCGGCCCAACCCATTTGCCTGCTCCGTAGTGCTGGCAGGGCTGGTAGGCCTGCTGGCGCTCACGGCCTGGGGAGGCACCACAGCCGCGCAGGTGTATCTCCTCGCCACCGCTACAGCGACCATCACGCCTACACCGCTGCCTACCGATACACCCTGGCCGAGTGAGACACCGACGGCAACCCATGAGCCAGTGCCGACCTCCACCGTCACGCCAGTGATCCCGTGGATCACCCCGTATCCGCGGCCCACGGCGGAGGCCGATACCCCCACCCCAACGTTCACGCCGTGGGTGATCACACAGGTGTTCACCCAGGTCGTGGAGGTAACGCGCATCGTGCGCGTGAGCGGCGGCAGCGTTCAGGTGCCCGTACAAGTCACGCAGCTCGTGCCGGCGACGGTCATCGTCACGCGCGTAGTGACTGTGCCGCCGGCGGTCACTGTGGTTAGGCAGACACAGATCGTCACGCAAGTCGTCACAGCTACGCCACAGCCGACGCACACGCCCACTCTGACGCCGACGCCTGCCACGCCAACCGCCACGCCGACGCTCCCTGAGCTGCCCACCTATACCCCTTATCCGACCTACACACCCTATCCCACATACACCCCGTGGGTCGTCACGGCCACACCGACCTTTACGCCTACGCCCACCATCACCCCAACGGAGACGGCCACGCCGACAGCGACGGAGGCTGCCACTGAGACGCCCACACCATAAAACTCTGCACGTAGAACACATGCACTAATGGTTGGCGTGAGCCAACCGAGCCTATGAATCTTCTAACCTAAAACACGCAACCTATTTGGTATAGTTATAAAGCCATACCTATGGGGCATCCCCCAATTCTGTTTGAAGTGCTTGACCCAAAAGGCCGGAAGGTGATCTGCCACCGCGTACAGTGGCAGGAACACGTCGTCGCCAACCGGCCTTTCATGGACTCGGATTATTGGGTCGAGCTGGCGCGCGACGCGGTGGAGGCCCCGGACTATGGCATCGTCTACCAGGACGCGGATTACCCCAACCGCAACTGCTACTACGCTCAGATCCGCGGCACAAAGCGCCGGCAATACATCAAGGTCGTCGTAGAGTTCGACGACACGGGCCGGCGCGGGCATGTGGTCACCGCGATGCGAACCGATTACATGAAGCCCGGAGAGAAACCGCTATGAACGACTTGCCCGCAGTGGTGGAGTTAACGGACCTGAAAACCGGACGCCTGGCTCAACTCTTAGCCAGCGAAGAAGGCCCGCGCTCACGCTACGATCGCCACCTGGATACGCTCTTCGTCCTGTTCACAGACCCACGCGAGGAGCACGTTGTCCACTATGTGGATGACAAGGTGGCGGTGCTGTACAACCCGGACACGCTGGAAGTGATCGGTTTTCAAATCGAGAGCTTTGAGCGGCGTTTCTTGGGTGACGAAAGGACGAAGCGCTGGCGCTTCAGCGAAACGGGGCTGGCAATCCAAGGTTTCGAGCTGGAGTTTTACTTTGTCCGGCCTGACCCGCTCGGCTGGGTTCGTGAGTTCTGGCCGGCGGTCTCGGAGCAGGCCCGCCGCCGAGCAGTGACGTTGCAGGTACCGGTCCCGGCGTGATACGTCGGGCGCGCCGGCCGCTGTGATCACTTTCTCTGAAAAGGTTTGGTGCCGGCCTCCCGCTTCCACTGGATCACTTCCAGTGTCCGGCGATGTAAGCGTTTCTGCAACTCGTCTATGATGGGATGCGCAGCTGGGGGAGCTAAGACGCGTAGTGCTACGATGAGGTGTAGGTCGCTCAGTTCAGATAGGCGCTTCTTGGCACCACTCATCAGAACACGTAGATGAGCGTGCGCCGGCCTCGGCCCCGCCGCACGGTCTCGATGATCTGGCGCGCTTCCAACGCGCAGATACGGCGCTGTGCATCCCTGTAGTCCTGACCCAGCGCTGCTGCCAGAGGGGCGACGCCCTCCACGCGGCCATGCTCCCTACACACTTCGGCGATGGCGCAGCAGAGTTGACGCATTCGATTCCCCGTCACGTTGCAGTCCCTACAAGCCTTTGGCTTCATCGCTATCTTCGCCTTTCAGCAAATAATCTAACGCATCAATCTTATACCGAATGCGGCGCAGCGCTTCGCGGACCTGTTCCACGCACACCACAGGCTTGGGTGGGGCAGGGCGTTCCATCGCCCAGGCCCGCTCTGCACGCTTCCGCGCCCGCATCAGCGCCGCGTGCATCGCCGGTGTGTCGCGTATCGTGCCATTAAGCATCTTGCGTAGCTGGGCTTGATTGGGCAGGCGCAGGCGGCGCGCCGCCTCGCGCTGGTTGCCGCCGCACTGCTTGAGCACCGCCCGGATGAGCTTGCGGGCTTCCGGGCTGGATTTGGGCTTTTTGCCATTCGGACGACTTGAGATATGGCTAGTCATGTTGCTCCGCTCCCTAGGCCGGTTTCAGGCCGGTTTCAGGCATGCCTATCTCTACTTCCAAGAGCGCCACGTTGGCCATCACCATCGCTGCAATCATCGGCAACCCGAAAGTGTCATCTACCAACTGGTGCCCCAACCAGGCCAGCAGCGCCCAGCGCGCCGGAGACTGTGAGCGCTGCGCGACCTGTATCACCCGATAGATCACTAGCCCCCACGCGCCAACCCCAAGCGCGCCCATCTCGGCGGCGATGGTGAGCAGGGCATTGTCCGCGTGAGACTTTGCCAGCTCCACGCGCGCCAGGATCGGGTACATGCCAACGCCCCAACCGAGGAGCGGGCGCTGGGAAAACAGGCGCGCAGCCTCGGCATAGGTCTGCACGCGCACCCACACCGTGGCGGGGCGGAATGCCACTAGCAGCCCAAGGATTACGATGGCCACAACGCCAAATGCAATCAGATGACGGCGCCGTGTGCGCCACAGCACAGGCGCATAGCGCACAGCTACGGGCATCAACCCTGCGACCCATGCGCCACGCGAACCGGTAGCGGCCAGCGCCACCAGCACGGTCGCGAAGCGCCATCTGCCAGTCTGCCACGCCCAAGGCGCAACCAGCAGCAGGCCACTCGCGTATAGATTAGGATTCATCAGCCAGCCGGGCCGCGCGCCAGTGAGCGATTGCTCCATGATCGCCATGGCGGCCAGCACCAGGCCGGCCCATATCAGCACGCGGCGGGCGATGTGCGGGGCAGATAAGGTCAGCGCGTACACGCCCACACTCGCGCACCAGAGCATGAGCATGCGCGGCGGGACAGATTGGATAGGGGCAAGCAGCACCATATTGGCTAACATCACCGCGGCGAAGAGAGACAGCGCAGGCAGTAGCGCATAGGTCGCCGATCGGCGCATGGCGCCATAGATTAGGCCGCATAGGCCAAGGCCAACCATCAACCAAAAGGTCAGTTCTCTAAACTCAAGATTCATCATCTGTTCGTCTGCGTCCGTTGCGTCCGTTGCTTCCGTTGCGTCCGTCCGAGAGCGTCACGCTTTCGGAGACTTGCGCCACAAAATGACCGGTATCTCGGCGTGAGTGGGGTAGGGCACGTCGAGCTGTCCGTACTTCATGGACATGCGATAACGTGAGTAGCTCCAGCCATACGCCCAATCCGCCGCCTGATTGCCGCGTGGGGGCGTCAGCACAGCCTGACGCAGCATTGTGCCGAGACAGCGCTGCCAATCGGCGTAACCAACGTAGCGGCACATGGCGCGCCAGCCAAAGCCTCCATAGCGCGCCACGAATGCGAACCGGATGAGCGCGTCCACGATCTGCCGCTGGCGGTCATCGTCCGCGCTAGCAGGATGCACGGTCTCCTCGTGCGCCAGGTCGAGCGCATCCTGGTCGTAGGCATAGGTCTGTGGCAGAGACTGCCAGGCGATGTGCGGCCTGTGCGCGCGCCAATCCTGCAACCGATGATGAGCGTAGCCCACGATGATGACGCACCCGGCGCAGATGGCCGAGAGCACCAGCACTTGCAGGCCCGAGACGATGAGCGGGGCGATGTCGTCTCGCTTGAGAAAGGGTTGTACGGCAATCCCGATCACGCAGGCGATCAGCACTTTCGTCAGACTGCTTACTAACTGTTTCTGCATTGTGCCCTCCGAGCTGAGCCGGTATCTTCAGCGTGCGCGGTGAGTGCCCTCCCCGCGCCGCCCGGCCTGTGTGCAGCAGGCCGGGTGTTTGGTTATGCACCCGGCACGTCCCAATCAGGGTCGGTGCGCGGGTCATCGTAGGGTTCATGTGGTGTGCCGATCAATTCAACCTGAACTCCAGTGTCAACGCCCGGCTCTGATGCGAGGTCGGGCACAGGCACCGGCCCGGCCAGCGCGAGCGCGTGGTCGCGGATGATCCGCTCAGGCGCAGCGCCCCAGCGCTGCGCGAACGCGGCGCGGATGATGTCGTCGTCTGTGTCCAACGTGAAGGCGTGCCATAGGGGGGCTGTGTCAGTCATGGTCATCTTCTCCGTAGCGGGGCAGGGGCGGAGGTTCCACCGATCGCTCGCCATCCAGTACCACGATCCATAAGGCGAGCAGGCAAAACAGGCCGATGACGATGAGCACAATGCCGAAATAGGTGAGTATCCATGTGTCCATCTCACAGCCTCCCATGCGGCCGCCGGACACGTCTGCAACGCATCCGGCAAACGGTCATCAGCCACTTCCTGCCCTTGCGGGTGTATTGCACGTGGTAATACTGATGCGGCCCGGTGAATTCGCGGCCGCAGAACCCACATCTGACAGACATGGTCACGTTCCCTCCAACTCATCAAGGTCGCCCAGTAGGTCAATGGCCAGCTGGTGCGGCGGTTGCACATGTTCGAGACGCGAGCGGATGTAGGCCGCGTGCGCCGCATCGTCGGCGAACAGGCTGCTCAGCGCCTCCCAGCGCGCGGCGCGCATCCACTGGTACACGTTGCCGCCGCGGAAGTGGTAGTCCGTCACATCCTTGCCCGCCGGTACACGGGCCGTGAACACGCGCCCACCCAGCGGCAGGGTGTTGAGCTTGTCGGCGCCGCGTTCCCCCGCGGCGTCGTTGTCGTACAGTGTGATGATGCGCTCGGCGTCGAGCAGGTAGGATGTCCACTCGGGCTGCCAGTCTTTGCCGGCGCCGTTGGTGGTGGTGAACACGCCGCCGAGCAGCTTGCCCTCCTGATAGGCGAGCATGCAGTCGAACTCACCCTCGCACGCGAACACCACGCGCCTATCGGCCAGCGTGTGCACGCCGTAGAGCGCCGGCTCACTTCCCTTCACCTGTCGGTATTTGTTGCGCTTTCCACACTTGGGGCATGGGCCGGTCATGGTCAGGTGCTCGCCGCAGGCCACGCAGCGGTAGGGGTGCTCCGGCAGCAACCGTATCTTGATGCCCCACAGGTCGCAGCCCATGAAGGCGGGCAGCGTGATGCCCGCCCATACCCACAGCCCGGCGATCTCCATGCTCTTGGGGTTGTAGCCCACGCGCCACTGTCGCAGCGTGAGCGGCTGGAGTCCGCGCCGTGCCAGATAATCACGCACTCGCTGTGCCTTGGGGTTGTTGGCCCACAGATTGGCCTCGCATTCGTCCACCACGCGAGCCGCGGCATGCTGCCACTGTAGCGTCGGCGGCCGATAGGACTTATCCAGCTTGGGCAGATCGGCCACGGTCACCGCCGGCAGGTCTGCTGCGCCCAGCCGCCGGCAGGCTTCTCGGAAGTCCACGCGCTCGTAGTCCATCACCCACTTGATGGGCTTCCATGACCTGCCGCACGGGTTGCAGAAGGCGGTGTTCTTTGCCCGGTGCACGTCGAGCGATGGGTCATGGTCATCGTGGAACGGGCAGCGGAAGTACACATGCCCGTTGCGTTCGCGCAACGCCGGGCCAAGGTCGTGGGCGATGACGCCGGCGATGTCGAGCGCGTTCAGCCGGTCTATCTCGGACTGGGGGATCATGTCTGGATCAACCTCCATACTTTGGTGCGGCTGCTCTCGCTGTTCGCTTCCTCCAGCAGGCCGTCGGCCGTCATCTGCTGGAGCAGCACCACCACATCATCACGCCGCCAGTTCAGGTAGCGCGTCAGGTTGCGGATGGTGACCATCTCGCCGCGCGCGTTCAGGTAGCGGATCATGGCGATGAGCCGCGCTTCGCGGTCGGCGCCCTCAAGCGGCCGGTCCATCACCTCCACGAAGCGGTGGGCGTTGACGCGCCACGTCTCGGCGATCTGGTGCGCGCGGGCGTAGTGCGCCAGAGTGATGCGCGGGGCCTCCTGTCTGCCGGAAACGGCCCAGTCGAGCGCAGATAAGAGCGTGGCCGTCTGCAACACGCGCACGGCGTTGCGCCCGTACATCTTGCGCAGGCGGTCATCGGGCGTCACGTCCGGGTGCTGGAGGTCGTAGCTCAGAGCTTCGTTGTAGCGCGTCCAGTGACGCCAGGCCTCCGCGGCTATCGCTACGTCCAGCGAGACCGGCTCCTTGCTCTGCGGGCCGCCTCCCGGCTCCGGCGTCTCATCGGGTTGCGGCAGGCGCTCCAGCAGCGCGGTGATGGTGCGGTCGAGCGAGGGCGGGCGCGGGATGGGCGCGTCGCTGTGGGTGATGCGCTCCGGGAACATGCGCTCCGGAACGAGCGTGACAAAGCGCGGCCATAGACCTACCTGCCACATCTGCAAGTTAGCGGCGGACTGGATGGCCGCCGGCGTGGTGGCGCCCAACATCGGCAGGTAGAGCCAGCGCATGGTGACCTGCCCATGACGGATGGTGCTGTAGGTCTTCTCGTCGTCGCAGTCGTAGGCCTTCAGGAAGACTTCAATCTTGCCGATGTTGTAGTCCTTGCGAAAGCTGCCGAACAGCGACGAGGCCTCGTCAATGACGATGGCGCGCTGACCGGCGTGGAGCATGGCCTTGCGCCAGCGGCTCTGTTGCTCGTGGGGCATCTTGTGCAGGTTCACCGGCTCGATGCCGGCCAGCTCCTGAATGAGCCGGTCGCTCGACGATTCATCCGGCAGCAGCAGGTGCGGCATGGTGGCGCGGATAAGCCGGCGCGCGACGTTGAGGGCGGTGGTCTTGTGGAAGATGGTGCTCTCCGCCACCCACAACACCCACAGCACCGGGTAGATGGCCGGCTCGAAGTAGGTGGTGACGTGGAGCCGGCGCGCGACGGCGATGCTGGCGATGGCGAGGGCTGCGGCCTCCGAGAAGTCGCAGGGCAGCGTGTTGGCGATCTGTTTGACGTAGCCAGCATATGTGTCCAGGAACTCGCCCGTTTCGGCGGCGGCCCGCTCCATGGCCGGAGTCAGGCGCGCGGGCTTGGGCAGGTCGGGGACCTCTACGACGATGCGCCGGTCACGCGCGTTCTGCGCGGCCTCATCCGGCTCTGGGAACTCGGTGAGCGTGGGCGGCACGTTGGCCACGGCTTGGAGGATGGCCTTGCCGTTGGGATGGGCGTTGACGAAGCGCATGAACGCGGCCGCGCGGTCGCCGTTCTGCGCCACGCGCAGCGCGCCGTACAGCTCGCGCCAGTCGCCGGTCAGGCGGTCTGGGTTGATGCTGTTGATGTCCGCGCCGGCCCTCAGGCGGGCGATGGCCCACGGCCCGTAGTGGACGGTCACTTCCACTCCAGCGTCGCTTGAGCGATGACGAGTCTTTGCTTCGCAGCCCCAAGTTGATAGAGCAATTCGGCGCGTGCCGAATTACTTTCGTAATCGCCCTTGAGTGTGTTGATCAGACTTATCGCGGAGATGATGCCATCCAGCTGCTCAACGACTTCCGCAGTGCGTTGAAAAAGTTGTTCGTCAAGGTACATCATGTCGGTCACTCAAGAGGCCCCTGCCCGCCGGAGTGCCATACGCAGGCGGGCAGGGGAGCAGTGGGGGATTTCAGGCCCCAGCAGCGGGGGGCCTGGGGCCTGACGATGTCTTCGCGCGCCAGCAGGATGATGGCCACGCCCTCACAGGCGTTGGCGGCGCGCTCGTCGCCTGCCTCGCGCCACGCTCTGGCCGTGTCCTGCGCCAGCGCCACGCACGCGGCCAGCTCCTCGCGGGCCACGGAGTGGAGCGCGCGCTCAATCGTCCGCGCCAGCTCGCCGTCGTCGGCGATTTGGCCCTGCTGGTAGGCGTGGACGATGGCGATGGCGAGAGTGTTGCGGTCGTCCACGAGGCGCTGGCCGTTCTTGCCGATGGGAATGCTCAACATGGTTCCTCGTGCTCGGCCACGAAGCGGAAGTCCGCGCCTAAGGCGCGGTGGCGGCCGATGCAGTCGAGGTACATGAGCGGGCGATAGGCCGGGCGACCGTGGTGCTCCTCGCGCACGCCGACGAACTCGATGGTCGGGGTGATGACGTGCCAGGCGATGGGCTTGCGGTTCATTCGCGCTTCTCCTGCTCAATGCGCTCAATGACCACATCCCGGCCGAGCCGCCACGGCTGCCCGCGCCGGTCCACAAACACCGGGCCGTGCTGGGGGTCATGGCGGTACAGGCCGATGAGGACGGTGGCGCCGTGCACCAGCCGGTACCAGACGTTGGGCCGGCAGGGTTGGCCGGTAGAGTCGGTTGGCGTGTTCATTCTGCCTCCCGGAATCGGTGGCTGTTGGTGGTGTACTCACATATGGTCTGCCATGCGGTCTCCGCATCAGGTCCATAGACACATACCAGTCGGCTTTCGTTGGTCACCCCCTGAAACTCCCCACTCATGTCGGAGTACTGCGGGACTGCCAGCACCGACGTCATGACCATTTTGAGCTTGGCCGGGCGATCGCCGAAATATTCGCCGTCGTATTCGCCGGCAGGCCGGTGCGGGGTGAACTCCATATGCGTCACCTGATCCAAGTTGACGATGAGGTTTTTGGTGACCATGATGGGTTTCATGTCAGGCCTCCCTTGCCAGCAGGGTGGATTCCAACGCCGGCTCTCGCTGGTTAGAGCCGGTGGGGGCGGGGGGATTGGGGTTCATGCTCTACCTCCGGATCGGGATAAGGGTGGTTAGGGGCCGGTCGGCGGTCGCTCTGCCGACCGGCCAAGGCGCGTGGATCCTCTGCTCGTGCGCCATACCCCGCACGGGAGGGCGCGGGGAACACCCTGCCGGGCGGGGTAAGGAGCGCGAGCGCCGGCGCTCCTAGCTGTTCCAGCTGGCCTCGTTCACTTCGACTCTCCTTTGCCGTTGCCATTGCCATAGCCGGCGGCCTTCATCGCGCGCGCCAGCGCCATCGTCAGGTCGGCGTCGAGCAGGGTGCGCGTGAGACGGCCCAGCGTCTCGTCGGTCAGGCGGCTCTTGTTGTTGAGCAGGTTCCAGCAGTGCTGGTAGCCCATGCCGCTGGCGGCGGCCAGGTCGGCCGCCGTCCAGCCCTTCTGCTTGACCCACTTCTGCAAAACCTTCTCGGGTGTGTCCTTGGGCATCTGGGTCTCCAAGCTCATGTATTGCAACTACAAGCTCAATATAACAGGTATTCTAGGTTGTGTCAACAAGCTCAACCCCTGAGCTTGGTTTGTATTGGATAGGAAAAGTTGGCTACTCCACAAACTCCCCCAGCTTTCATTGAGTGGTTAGACAGCGTACTTGATAGGCTGGCAGTGAGCGATAACGAGTTCGCAAAGCGGGCCGGATTAGCTCACACAGTCATTGGTCGTGCGCGGGCGGGGACAGGCCCGGGGTACGAGGCCTGCATGAAGATTGCGGCGGCGGCGGGCGTCAGCCCGGAAGTGGTGCTGCGGCTGGCCGGCCTGTTGCCCAAACCGCCGGACTGGTCGCCGGCGCTGGATGAGTTGGCCACGCTGTTCGAGCAGTTACCGGAGGACGATCAGGATGAGCTTCTGAGCCTGGCACGGATGAAGGCTCAGAAGGTGCGAGGGGCACGTGCCAAACCGACGAGTCCGCGAGTTCGTCCAGTATCTACACGAGCTGCCGGCCCGAGACCGGGTCGTGTTGCGGGGCATCATGCTGGCGAAGATGGCAAGGACTGAGCGGCGCCGACCCGCACGCCCGCGGCGGTGGGTGTGGGTGATGCCTGAGCCGTTGGTGATTGGAGGGTAGGGGGATGCCGAGGCGCAGCGCCGGCGTTGATCTGCCCGGCATAGTCGGTCTGGCCTTCGGCGCAGGGCTGGCCTGGCTGTGGATTAGCTCAGGGTGGGAAGCGGTGAGCCAGTCAATCAGCGATCCGATGTGGCGTTTTCTGCTGTGGCCGGCCGGAGCTATGGGAGGGTTTCTCATCGGCGGCGGCCTCGCCTTCCTGCTCCGCTCCCTCTTCCGGCGCTAACCGGTCCATCGCCCAATACATCACCGAAGCGGCCAAGTCCCACAGCAGGAAGGACAGAGCGAAGAGACTCGCGAACACCTTCCCGAATTCCAACCAGACCATGCCGTGCTGATAGCCGATGAAGGCTACGACGATGGACATCAGCACGATATGGCGGGCCGAAGAATTGGACAAGAGGTCCGCCACTTCGGATGCATATAGCTGGAGCACGCGCTTCATGCGCTTAGGGTAACACACCCTGTCAAGAGGCGCCAATGCCGCGACGGAAACGAAAGCGCCAGGATGACGACATTGGGCTGTTCTGGCTGATGCTGCGCCGCATAGACGAAGCTTCTCTAGCCGCACAGCAACGCCGGCAGGCTGAGCACGAAGCGGAGATGGCCCGCCTGAGGGAAGCCGACCGCAAGATGCAACTGCGGCGCAGACAGGCGCAGCTGGCTTCGTCCTGGAAGCGCGCCATGGTCGAACTCTACCCGGAGCAACTTCCGGAGAATTACCCCTCGGGGCCTCGCGACCTCGACGCTGCCCGTCTGGAGCAGCTCGCCGTGCAGGTGTACACCAAACTCGGCTACGAGACCGAGCATCGAGGCGGCGCGGGCGATGGGGGCGTGGATGTGCTGGTGCGCTCGCAGTTGCTTGGCGAGACCTTGGTCATTCAATGCAAGCAATATCAGGCGAAGGTGCAGCCCAACGTGGTGCGCGAGACGCGCGGCGCACTGCGCGGTCGGCAGAAGGGCGTGATATGGGCGCCGGGAGGCTTTACGCCTGCGGCCAACGCTGAGGCCGAGCGCATGCGGATTGAACTGTACGATGAGCAGAGAATCCTCGAGCTGGTGGAGCGCGCCTATCCTGCGCCCGACTGGACGCCCACGCCGTTGGAGACTGCCGTATCGGTCGCATCACCTGTTGTCACAGACAAGCCACCTTCATCCGAACAACGGCCAGCATTCCCGGCGCGCGGGCCACTGGGCCTGACGCGTGCACAGTGGGTCATTGTTGGTCTTGCAGCAGGTGGGGTCATCATGCTGATGACCTTGCTTTTCGTCATCATCCTCGCTGTGTTGTTCGCTCAAATGTAGTAAATATTATGTCGAGAAAATGTGTCTAGTGTCGTAAGTGTCGAAGTGTCGTATAAGACGACACATATATATATTATGTAATATTGGAATTCCCGTATTAGTAACACCCCTGAACACACATCCCTGAACGCATCACCCCTGAGAATCTTGCCCGCGACCAAACAGGTGTGCTATCCTGTGACCGCCATACGCAAAAGGCCCCCACGCAGCGACACGTGAGGGCCTGATAGCCAACCCGATCCGGGGGTTGGAGCTGAACTCACTGTAACACGTTCAGGCCGCCCTCGCAACGGGGCGGCCTGTTGTTTATCTAGCAGTGGAGGGTAGAGGAATATGACATGACCAAACCAGACAACCGAATAACGTTCAGCCAGGCCTACGCCAGCTACCTGCTCAGCCTGAACGCTCAGGACGTGAGTGCCAAGCACTTGCAGAATCAGAAGCCGGTGCGCGACGCTTTCCTGTTGCGCATCGGTGACCTGGCCCTCGACGAGATCACCCCGGATGTGATTCGTCGCTGGCTACTGTGGCTGCAAGGCAAGGACGCCGACCCGGAAGTGCCTGCGCCCCCATCCGGGGTAAAGAGCGCCACACTCAGCAGCGCAGGTGTGGACCGTCACTTCCGCACGTTGCGGGCCTTCTTCAACTGGTGCGAGCAGGAAGAGCTTATCCACCGGTCGCCGTTTCGCAAGGTGAAGCGGCCACAGGTGGAACACAAATCGCCGGACGTGCTCACCGAGGCCGAGGCCTATCATCTGCTGGACTGCGTGCGCACCAACGGTGACCGGAACAGCTACCGTGACTATTGCCTGCACCTGTTGTTGCTGGATACCGGAATCCGCTTGAACGAGTGTTATCAACTCAACTTGGCGGACGTGAATCTTCAGGAAGGGTATCTGGTCATCCGGCATGGGAAAGGCAAGGCGGGCGCCAAGAGCCGACAGCGCAACGCGGTGCTGGGGTTGGAGTGCCGCAAGGCGCTGAGCCTGTACATCCTGAAGCACAGGCATGCAGTACAGGGGGAGAGTGCGCTGTTCGTGAACGAATACGGCTACCGCCTGGCGAAGAGCAGCATCCAGCACATCATCACCAAGGACCTGAAACGCTACGTGCACCGTGACTTGGTGCGGTGGGGGCCACACACCCACCGCCACACCTTTGTGACCTTCGACTTGCGCTATAGTCGCGACATCGAGCGGACACGCAAGCGGGCGGGCCACAGCAACGTGAAGACCACGCAGCAGTATGGGCACTTGGTGATGAGCGACCTGTTGTACGAGGACGGCAGCCCGGTGGACATCATCTTGCGGAACCGGCGCGGTGCCGGGTAGAATATCCGGCGGTCGTCAGGCACAGGTGGGGGCCGTATGGCATCAGCTCAGCGTGTAAGTGCTATGAGGTCACTCTACACGCAGCGCCAGATGTAGCGGAAGAATCACCCTCCACCCCTGCATCTTGTGCAATTTTCGCGGGTGTCGCCAAGTGGTAAGGCGTCAGCCTTCCAAGCTGATATTCGTGGGTTCGAATCCCATCACCCGCTTTGCTGGCGACGAGTGGCCAAGGCCGCTCGTCGTTCTGTTCAAGGTGTCGGCGTGGGCGTTTCCGTCTCCGCCGGCGTAGCGCCCGGTTCGGGGGTCGGGGTTGGTAGCCGCGGCACGCCAATCGTCTCCTCCCAGTCGAACTTGCGGTAGGGCAGGCCGAAGTAAGCTTCCACTACACGACGAAAGATGGGTGCGGCAAAGTCCGAACCTTGGCCGGCGTTGGCGACAACGACGGCGATGGCGATGTCGGGCTTATCGGGGCGGTTGGCGTAGGTGTAGCCCGCGAACCAGGCGTCCGGCTCGTTCACGCCGAACAGGCCGGGGTCTTCCGCTGTGCCCGTCTTGCCGGCCACCGGGATGCGAAAGCCACGAAAGACCAGACGGGCGGTACCGATCGGCTCGCGAGGCACGTTCTTCATCGCTTCCTGTATGGCGGCCAGTTGCTCGGCGCTCAGCGGTAGTGTGCCGCTAACGAGCGGCTGGAAGGTAAAGGTCGGGGGGCCTTCAGCGGGGCGGATTTCCCGCACCAGTTGCGGCTGAAGCAGCGTTCCGCCGTTCGCCACCGCCGCCGCCATCCGCGCGATTTGCAGTGGGGTCACCAGCACATCGCCTTGGCCGATGGATAGGTTAATCGAGTCGATGGCGTTCCAGGCTTCGCCGCGCGTGCGCTGTTTCCACGTCGCATCTGGGATCAGGCCGGGGATTTCCTCGATCTGGCCGATATTGGTCGGCTGGCCGAGGCCGAAGGCGCGCGCCATATCCGGCAGCCACTGCGGGTTCCAGTTGTGCAGGTCAAAGCCGATGTGATAGAACCATGGGTTGCATGAGGCAGTCAGTCCCTGCATCAGCGTCAATTCGCCGTGGCCCTGTTCGAACCAGTCACGGCGAATGAAGTTCGGGTCGGTCGTCTCATTCCATGTACCGGTACAGGTGTAGCGCGTTTCCGGGGTGAAGCGGCCTGAGGTCAGCGCTGCGGCCATGGTGACAATCTTGAACACCGAGCCGGCAGGATAGGTGGCTTGCGTGGCATGGTTGAGCAAAGGCCGCTGCGGGTTGTTGAACACCGAGTTGACCAGGAAGGCGTGACGGTTGTTGCTAAAGATGTTGGGGCTGAAGGTGGGCGAGGAGGCCAGCGCTAGAACTTCACCGGTGGCGTAATCCATGACCACGATGCCGCCGGTGAAGCCGCTCAAGGCAGCCTGCGCGGCCTGTTGCAGGTTGAAGTCTATCGTAGTGTAGATGTCCTGGGCCGGCGTCGAGGCGGTGCGTGCCACCATGCGCAGGAAGTTCAGGTTCGCATCGCGCAGTTGCAGTTGCGCTCCCGGCCTGCCGGCCAGGTACGGCTCGCCCCAGGCCTCGAGGCCGGTGCGGCCTACCCGCTCGCTGCCCATATAGCCACGTGCCTGAAAGGTTTCCAGCTCATCCGGTTGGATAAAGCTGGTGTAGCCGGTGACGTGCGCGGCGGCCCCGTTGCCGGCGTAGTAGCGGTCGGTGTAGGCGTTGAACTGCACGCCGGGCGTGTTGAAGAGATAGCCGAAGCGCTGTGTGTCGGTGATGGTGACCTCGCCCAGTGCCAGGTACTGTGCGCCGACGCCGGCCTGTAGAGCTGCCTCCACTTGCCGTCGGACGACTTCGGCGGGCAGGCCGAGCAGGCGCGCGACACCGCTGATTGCGCCGCTGTCTTCAGTGAGTTCGCTCGGAACCAGGCCGACGGTGTAGGCTTCGCTCAACTGCACCAGAGGGATGCCGTTGCGGTCATAAATCGCGCCGCGTCGCGGCGAGACGGTCACCATCAATAGCTGTTGGCCGTTCACCAGCTCCGGCCAGATGAGCGTCGGGCTGAAGACGAGGCGCCACTGACCGGATTCGCGCCGCAGCGTCGCGTTCAGCTCCGTCTCTAGGTTGCCCACCAGCCGCGTGAGGTATTTCAGTTTGATGATGGCCTGAGCACTATCGCCAGATTCCTCCACTCCGATAATTTCGGTTTGGATCTGCGTCACCGTTATCTTCTCTAGCTCGCGGCGATACTGTTGCTCGAAATCGGCGGCACTCCAAGCGGCTTGGCTTTCGGCGGTGAGCAGAGCGTACATCGCAGCGTAGTCGCCAGCCTGCCAGGCGGCCAGATACGTCGTCAAAGTCTGGTGCGGTGTCGGCGGAGGAGTTGGTGTGAGCGGGAGGAAAGTAGGCGTGGGGGATGCGGTCGGCGTCGGCTGCGGCGTTGGTTCGGCGGCGCAAGCGACCAACATCACGGCCGGCAGCACGAGCAGAGGGCGTTTCCATTCGGAAGTGAAGCGGGGCACGATGGGTATCATACCATGCTCATCTGAGCGCCTCCCCAATTTTACGCTGCCCACCGACCGGCGGTGTATACTTGGCCTACCCGGTTCGGCAGGTGAGGTGGAATGATTCACGTCCTCATCGTTGAAGACAACCCTGGCATCAGTTCCGTGATGCGGGAACTGTTGGAGATGGAGGGGTATGAGGTGACTTTGGCGGCCAACGGCCTGGAGGCGCTGGAAGCGTTCGATCGGGTTGCGCCGGACTTAGTGGTCTCCGATATCATGATGCCGAAGATGGACGGGTTTGCCCTGCTGGAGGCGGTGCGCGCCCGCCCGAACGGCGCCGGCATTCCCTTCCTGTTCCTCAGCGCGCGTTCAGAGCAGGCCGCCACTTCGCTCGCTCGCTCCCTTGGTGCCGATGACTACCTGTTCAAACCGTTTGCGCCGGAGGATTTGCTGATAGCCGTCCGGGCCAAGCTCGACCGGCGGCGCGCGCTTCAGCTGCTCGATACGCGCCTGGCACATGTGCAGACGGTGCGCATGCTGGCAAACGCAGTCGAAGCGCGCGAGAGCTACACGCGTGGCCACGTCGAGCGCGTCCAGCAATATGCCCTGCAACTGGCGCGGGCGCTCGGCTGGGATGCTGAGGCGCTCTTGCTGTGCGAGTTCGGCGCGCTGCTGCACGACGTGGGCAAGCTGGCCGTGCCCCGCTCCATCCTCAACAAGCGCCGGCCGTTGACCTACGCGGAGTGGCAACTGTTGCGCCGCCACCCGGAAACGGGCCGGCAGATGCTGGAAGGCGTGGATCACCTGCGCGGCGCGATCCCCTACGTGCTCCATCATCACGAGCGCTGGAACGGCGACGGTTATCCGGGCCGGCTCGCCGGGCATGACATCCCCCGCGAAGGCCGTCTGCTGGCCATCGTGGATGCTTACGACGCGATGACGACCAACCGCCCTTATCGGTTAGCGATGCCGGTAGAGCAGGCGCTGGATGAGATTCGCAGTCAGAGCGGCATTCAGTTCGACCCGGCCATGGTCGAGGTCTTTATCCAGTTGCAGCCCTTGAGGCCTGAGGCGCCGCCGGCGAGGTTGGACGATGCTCCCCTGTGAAGTGCGCCGGCTGGGCTGCGTGCCGTACGCGCGGGCGTGGGAGCTGCAAAGGCAACTGGCCACGCAGCGCGCTGCCGACGCCATCCCCGATACGCTCCTGCTGCTGGAGCATCCACACACGTACACTTTCGGGCGCAAGGGGCAGCCGAGCAATCTGCTGCTGAGCGAGGCCGAGCTTGAAAAGCGGGGCATCGCCGTGTATTGGGTGGACCGCGGCGGCGATATTACCTACCATGGCCCCGGCCAGCTCGTCGGTTATCCCATCCTGAAGCTTGGCGCGCCGACGACAGAGGAAGGACGGCTCCCGCAGGCCGATTACGTGGGCTATATCCGCAAGCTGGAGGAGATGCTCATCACCGTGTGCGCGCGCTTTGGGCTGGTGACCGGCCAGTTGCATGGCCTGACCGGAGTCTGGGTGCAGGCCGACCTGGCCTCGCGCTGCCCGCACTGCCCTCCGGCGGCGCGCCTCGCCCCGGCGAAGATCGCCGCCATCGGTGTGAAGGTGGATGCACGCGGCATCAGCCAACACGGCTTCGCCCTCAACGTCAACCCGGATATGGAGTATTTCAACGGCATCATCGGCTGCGGGCTGGCCGGTCATGCTGCCATCTCGATGGCCGATTTGCTTGCCGAGCCGCCGTCGCTGAGCGCGGTGATGGACGAGGTGGTGCGCCAGTTTGGCCGGATTTTCGACAGGCGCATGGTTGAGGTTGAGGAGGGATGAGGGTAGCTTTGCGAGGACTGAAGACTGATGACTGAAGAAGACTGATGACTGATAACTGATAACTGGTAACTGAAGACTGAAGACTAGGGTGGCTAGGGCGATGAGGCGGCGCGGAAGTGTAGCCTGCCGCCCGCGTACGTCAGCGTCAGACGGTCGCCCTCAATGGCATATTCCGTGACCGTGCGGAAGGCTTTGATAAAGGCTCGTTCCTGCTCCGCTACGCCCGGCTCCCGGCAGGCCTGTACAGTATGCTGAATCAAGCCAAGCTCCAGCCTTGACTCATCTACGCTGTACTCGGCACTGAACCAGTTGCAGCCCAAGTAGCCGCTCGCCTTGTGATCGGCAAAGGTCAGCGTAATCTCCGTTCCGGCCAGCACCGGCGAAGCCACTTCGCCCTGCTCGAAGGTCTCCAGCCGCCAGAGCGTGCCCTCCAGCGGTACCGGTGGCGGGGGCAACACTCGCTCGAATTTCAGAACGCCGTTGGCGTTGGTGATGGTCAAGGCCTCGCCCGAGACGGCGAGCAGGCCGCCTTCGCTCAATTGTTGCAGGTAGGCGCTCTCCTGCGCCATCACGCCCTCCTCCAGGCAGGCCATTTTTGTGCTGCCTACTCCGGTTACGGTGAAGGTTTCACCGAGCAGAGTGTAATTGCCGAAGTAACTGTTGCAGCCGGCAGAGCCGCCCAGCTCCGTGTCGCTGCGGAAGGCCAGAGTGATGGGCGTGCTCCCAATGGGCGCGACCGGCGCTTCTGCCGGGCCGTAGCTCACAAGCTGCCATTCGGTGCCGTTCAACTCAGGTGATGGGTCGGGAACGGGCGCCGGTGTCGCGATGGGCGCGCAGGCCGCCAGCCACAGGGAAGCAATCAGGAAATTAATAAGCGCTGGTTTGCGTTGCCACATATCAACCTCGAATCAAGCCATAATCGCCGATTGGCTGGAGAATCCACCGATGTTGCAGATTGTCACAGATGAGTCCACTGAAAAAACCACTTTCCGGGCGCAAAAGCCACCATATATGGCGTTGAGATTACAACCAAAGCGGCATATGTGGCGGCCAAGCGTTTCAATCATGACCTTTTTTCAGTACACTCACAGATTCTTCTCTGCGAAAATCTGCGCAGTCTGTGGAACGATCAGAAAGGCTGAACAGTACGAATACAGAAAGTTTCAGAGCCTGTGCCAGGCCACATAATTTGTGACGACCTCCCTGCGCTTCAAGTTCCATGCAGCCTCAGCCGGCGGCCGCGCCCGGCCAGGGCACGCCGACGTAAGCCGTCTCGCACGGCGGGCCGGCGGCATAGGCGATGGTACGTGCGGTCAGGTCGGCCTGAACGCTCCACAGGGTGGTGTGCCCGCCGCTGTGGCCGCACAGCCCGGAGGCGCAGTCGCTAAGGGGGCGGCCTGCGTGCAGGGCCTCGAGGCGGCGCCGGGAGTGCTCCAGCTTGCGCCCGCGCTGAAAGCCCCGCATCTCCGGGTGCTCGAAGTGATTGGTCGCCGCGAGGACGCCCTTGCGCTCCGGCTCGCGCAAACGCACGCGCTCGGGATGCGCCTCCACCACGGCCAGCGCGCCGCTCGGGTCGGCGATGAGGTAGTTGAACGGGTTGAGATGCGGCACGTGCGTCAGCAGGTCAACGGCCTGGCGCGTATTGGCACAGGTCTCCAGCACGAGGCGCGGCAGCAGGTGAAACGGCAGGCCCGGTCGAATCTGCGCCGGCTCATTCGCGAGGACGACGTGCAGGGCGATGAACAGGCCGGCGTCGTTGACGCCGTCGTAGCGCCCGCCGGGCACGGAGCCGCGCATGCCGAGGCTTGGCCGGCCTAAATCCGGCGCGAGGCGGATGCGCTGGCGCACGCGCTGGAAGGGGTAGAAGTCGTAGTTACGGCCCACGCGCACATGGCCGTCCGTGTCTATGCGGGCATAGGACGAGCAGCCGCCTTCGGGGTGGGCGGGCGCGCGACGGCGCAGCTTCATGGAGCGGCGACAGATGCCGCGCAACAGTTCGTCGAAGGCGAGGCCCTGCGCGTCGGCGTAGCCGCGCAGTTCGTCGAGCAGCGGGGCGTGCAGCTCGGCGACGATGGCCGCGCACTCACGCGCGAACGCCAGGTCAGGCGGCGGTGGCCACCAATGCGGCGGCTCGAAGCGCGCCGTATGACGGCCCAGCGTCTGGCCGATGGCGTAGTGCGCGCCGCGCAGGTCGAAGGTCTGAGAGTCAATCATCGGTCACAGGTTCGGGTTGTTCTCCAGCGCGCGGATCTTCTCGCGCCACTCGTCGGGCACGCGCACGGATTGTTGAGTACGGTGATCGTAAGCCACCTGCACGCTGCGACCGGTGGCGACTTCCTCTCCGTTCACCGTCAGCCGATACTCGAAGTCAAAGCTCTTGTTGCCCAGCCGCGTGACCCGCGCCCAGACCGTCACCGTCTGCCCGAGCAGGACCGGTTTCTTGTAGGTGCAGCCGGCCTCGGCAAGGATGGTGCCGAGTGAGAGGAAGTCATCGCCCTCGCGCCAGACGCCCAGCGCCTGCATGTAATCCAGACGGGCCTGCTCCATGTAGGTGAAGTAGGCGGCGTTGTTGACGTGCCCCTGTGCGTCAAGGTCGGCGTAGCGGACTTTGATAGGGCAAGAAAAGTGAAAGTCGGTCATGCAGTTTTCTCTGGCATCGAATTGCGCGAATTACACCAACTTCGAGAAATTCGCGCAATTCGATGCTGAGTTTGTTGTTATCGAATCATGACCGTCGCTGCCAGCGCGCGGTCCGGCTCGATGCCGCCGGCCTGCGTCACCGGAAGGCGCGCGCCGGTCGTCCACTCGTTCAGGCCGGCCAGTAAATCATATCTTCCCGGCGCGAGGCCGGCGGGTAACTCCAGCGTCAGCTCGTGCTCGATGATTTTACCGGCCTGCCAGCGGTCGGTCGGATACTCGGCCTGGCACGGCTCGGAGTCCGCGCCGACGTAGAAGGGGTTGGCCGCATCAGCCAGATGCACGAAGACGGTATAGCGTGTGGGCGATTCGGCCCGCGCTCGCCAGCGTAGGCGCAGGGCAACCGACTCGCCGGGCCGAGCACGCCCATCGTTGCCGAGACCCAGCGCGCGGAGTAGGCGCGGGCGCGCCGAGCGCCTGCACGAGCGCGGTGGCGTACAGAGGGTAGGGCGAGTTGCCGGTGGCGAAGACCGGGTCGGGGATGGGCAGGACGTTGAAGCCGCGCAGCACTTCGCGAGCGCGCACTTCAAAATAGGCCTCGTCCACCCAAGCGGTGTAGGGGATGTCGGTGAGCGCGTAGAAGCGCAGCACGGCGGCGACGAGCAGGCTGAGCGCGAACGCCCAGCCTGCCCTGCGGCGTACGGCGGGCGATGACATTGCCCGGCAGGCGAAGGCGTCGCCTTTGCCTATTGATGAATGTACCCGCCCACCAGACCGTGCGCGGCCTCCATGATGACCTCGGAGAGCGACGGGTGTGCGTGCACGTTGCGGGCAATCTCCTCCACCGTCAGCTCCATGTTGTGCGCCAGCGTGAACTCCGGCAGCAGCTCGGTGACCTCCGGGCCGATCATGTGCGCGCCGAGAATCTCGCCGTATTTGGCGTCGGCCACGATTTTGACGAAGCCGGCGTAATCGCCCAGGCCGAGCGCCTTGCCGTTGGCTTGGAACGGGAACTTGGCGACTTTGATTTCGTAGCCCAGTTCCTTCGCCCGTTTCTCGCTCAGGCCGAAGGAGGCGACCTGTGGGTGGCAATAGATGGCGCTGGGCATAAAGGTGTAGTCGAGCGTCACCGTCTTGTGACCGGCGATGTTCTCTGCACAGACGATGCCCTGCGCACTGGCAACGTGCGCCCAGCCGGTCTTACCCGTCACATCACCGACGGCCCAGATACCGGAGACATTCGTCGCCATGCGCTCGTCAATCCGGATGAAGCCGTTGTCCAGCGCCACGCCGAGCGCCTCCAGCCCCAAATTCTCCGAGTTGGGCCGGAAGCCGATGGCGACCAGCGCCTGCTCGGCCTCGAAGGTCTCGTTGCCGCCCGGCCCGGTCACGCTCACCTTTACCCCGGCGTCCGTCCGCTCGACCTTCTCCACCTTCGTCCCGACCTTCACCGTGATGCCGGCTTTGGCGAACTGCTTGGCAAGCTCCTTACCCAGCTCCTCGTCCTCGCGCGGGGCCAGCGTCTCG
>JANWXR010000600.1 GCA_025057205.1 Anaerolineales bacterium
GCACTGGCGCAGAAAGCCGGTCTGCCGTAGGCAAATGCATCGCGTGGCCCCCAGCCGCAACTGAAGGAATCCACGAAGGGCACGAAGGACACGAAGTTGCACGAAAGGCCCATGAGTTTCTTCATGTTTCTTCGTGTTCCTTCGTGTGACTTCGTGGATTCAGAATCTTCGCGGTCAATGTGGTCGTTCAAGGGCAATCTGATAGTGCGTGAGGATGAACACGCACGACGCACTCCGTTGTGATGCGCCGGCTAACCTTTGTCTCCATCCTCGTTGCCGCCTTCACGCTCATTCCGCTCGCCTACATCGTCCTGCGGGCGCTGGGCGCGGATGCCGGCGTGTGGCAGCGGCTGTGGGTGGGTCAACTGCCCGGACTGATAAGCAGCACGCTGTCCCTGCTGCTGGCTGCGGTGGCCCTGAGTACGTTGCTAGGTGTGGGCTGTGCCTGGCTGGTGGAGCGCACCGATTTACCGGGCCGGAGCGTATGGCGCTGGCTGCTGGCGCTGCCGCTTGCCGTGCCGGCCTATGTGGCGGCCGCGTGCTGGCTCATCGTCTTCCGGCG
>JANWXR010000601.1 GCA_025057205.1 Anaerolineales bacterium
CTGCTGCCGGTCTCCTCACTGGGCCGCGCGCCGACCAACACCGTCACGCTGCCGGATGAGGCCTGCTCGCTGGAACACGCGCTCCTCTATTACCGGGAAAATCAATGGTGGCTTGAGGACTTGGACAGCCGCAACGGCACGCGCCTTAACCATACGACCATCACCGCGCCCACGCCCGTCCTGCCCGGCGACGTCATCGGCATCGGCCGGGTGAAACTGAAGATTGAGATGGAGTAGACGAACTCTATGCCTGACAACCCCATCCTCGGCATCATCGGCGGCTCGGGCCTGTACAACATACGCGGCCTGACTCACATCGAAGAGCGCCACATCCTCACGCCGTTCGGCGCGCCCAGCGACCCGGTGGTCATCGGCACGCTCAACGGGCAGCGGGTGGCCTTCCTGGCGCGACACGGCAAGGGCCACCGCCTGACGCCCAGCGAGGTCAACTACCGCGCCAACATTTACGCTCTCAAGGTCCTTGGCGTGAGGCGCATCGTCTCCATTAGCGCCTGCGGCTCGCTGCGCGAAGACTACGCGCCCGGCCACATCGTCATCCCCG
>JANWXR010000602.1 GCA_025057205.1 Anaerolineales bacterium
TTGATTATAGAGCGCGCCGTGCAGCTTGACGTGCCTCAGCGGAACGTGCTCCGCCTGCGCCAGCGCCGCCAGCGCGCCGATCTGGTACAGCAGCAACGCCTCCACTTCGCCGGGCGCCAGCATGAGTTCGCGCCGGCCAAAGTGCTCGCGGTCGGCGTAACCCGGGTGCGCGCCAACGGCCACGCCATGTTCACGCGCCAGCCGGAGGACGTGCGCCATCTCTGCCGGGCCGCCGGCATGCAGGCCGCAGGCCACGTTGGCCGAGGTGATGAGCGGCATGAGGGCGTCATCCTGTCCCGCACCCTCGCCGAGATCGCAGTTCAGGTCAATGTTCATTCACGGACGTTGGCGGTTTGATACTTTGCGCGAGTCAACGCGAATTTCGTATTTCGTATTCCGTATTCCGTGTTCCGCCGGTGTAACCCCAACACGCAATACGCAACACGCAATACGCGATACGTAATACGCAATACGCATGAGCACGGGCGTCTTCGCGGTTCAATCAGTTGTCATCTGCCGCAGGGCGCAGCCTCGCCAGACGCGCGCGGTATTTGGCCTGCGC
>JANWXR010000603.1 GCA_025057205.1 Anaerolineales bacterium
TCCGGCAACGACTTGGAAGGGCAGCGTATCCACATCGTAGCAGGCAGGCATAGCGCTTGGGATTATAGATGAGGTGTTTTGAATGGCAAGCACCACAGGCACAGGGATGCAAGCTGTATGCCACAGGCGGCCCGGGTCCTGCAACAGACCGTCCGGCGACTCTGCCAACCCAGACTATCTAAAGTGTGCACGCAAAACATGTCAGCCGCACCCTGAGCGGACGCTGAGCGAAGCGAAGCGAAGCGGCAGTCGAAGGGGCGGCACGTTCCCTGACAACCTTTGCGTGCACACTATCTAAAAACCCACTCAGACCTATGCTTGGCTTCGGTATAATGTACATGGCTTGGATAGGCAATACTTCTTCTTTTTGGCCATGTCCTCTTCGCGGTTCAAAACCGACTCCCTTGACGAGCAAAAGGCTTGGAGCCAATACTTCGCTTATCTCATCAAGACGCTAGCCGATCCGGACGCCGGGGTGCGTGCCCGCGCTGCACGCATTCTGGGTGAGAACCGTGAGCCGCAGGCCATCGGCGCGCTCACCGGCCTGTTGATGGAGGACCCG
>JANWXR010000604.1 GCA_025057205.1 Anaerolineales bacterium
CGAGGCCGGGCGCGGCCAGACCTATCGGATTCGCGGCGGCAACGACCGGCTGCCGCGCGCCCTGGCCTCCGCCCTGCCGGATGTGCGCCTGAACGCGCCGGTCATTCGCATTGCCAATCGCTCGGATGCAGTGACCGTCACCTATCGCTGGGATAGCGCCGAACGGACGCTGACCGGCGACTTTGCCGTGCTTGCCATCCCGCTGACCGTTGCGCGCCGGCTGGAGTTTGACCCGCCGCTGCCCGAGCCGCATAACGGAATGGTGCAATGCCTTCAGTACGGTTCGGTGACCAAGGTCTGCTTGCGCTATCGCCGGCGCTGGTGGCGCGAGCGGGGCTGGAACGGCCAGCTGATGAACGATGCGCCGCTGGCCTGCACCTGGGAGCCGACGAGCGAACAGGCCGGCGCAGGCGGCATCCTCACCGTGTACACCGGCGGCGCTCCCGGCGCGGCCCTCTCCCGCCTGAGCGACTCGGAGCGCATTGCCACCGTCGTCGGCGAATTAGAGCGACTCTTTCCAGAGTCGCGCGGCCTGCTCGAAAACGCGCAGACCATCGCTTGG
>JANWXR010000605.1 GCA_025057205.1 Anaerolineales bacterium
GTCAGGGGCCACGTCTAGAAAGCCAGACTGGCGTTGTTGCCGGGCATAGCGTTCGTTCGAGATGAAGACAACGTCGGCGCCGCGCACTGTATCGGGGTTGCGGCGGATGTAAATGCCGACTTCGCCGACGCGGACCTTGCCCAGGCGATGCCGGCGCACATAAGCCTTCAGCTGCTCGTCAAAGTTGCTTTCGTAGCCGCCATGCAGGTCGCTGGTCGGACTCATCATTACCAGCCTCCCCTCAATCAATTCGCAGGGGCCGATGTCGCCCAACGCCAGCAATTCTTCTCCGGTCAACAGTTTCTCACCGGTCTCTACGGCCATCACCTGCCTGCCTTTCGTCGTCGGCGGGATTCTACAACAGTCCGCGAATTGACGAATCCTCCGCCCGCTGGCTATAATCCCAACGACCCAAGCGCAGGTGTTCGCCTGCGCCGTTTGTTGAGTCACGGTAACTGCTCAGGCCGTAATCGCCGACAGGCTGAAGAGTCCACAGATGTCGCAGATTGTCACAGATGACTCCACTGCAAAAACTACGATCTCACCGCGAAGCCGCGAAGAG
>JANWXR010000606.1 GCA_025057205.1 Anaerolineales bacterium
GCAACATTGAAGAGCAACGTGGACTCCGGCACGTTCAAGGCGGTGCAGGCTGCCGGCATCGCCGCCCTCACCGGCGACCAGAGCTGGACGCAGGCGCGCAACGAACATTACCGCCGCCGCCGCGACTTAGCAGTGGAGGCCCTGCGCGCAGCAGGCCTGCGCGTCGAGACGCCGCCCGCCGCCCTCTACCTCTGGGCGCAACTGCCGGACGGGGTGGATGACTACACCTACGTGAGTGAGCTATTGGAGCAGACCGGCGTCAGCCTGACCCCCGGCTCGGTCTTTGGGCCAAGCGGCGCAGGCTACGTGCGCGTCTCGCTGTGCCTGGCGGATGACAGGCTGGAAGAGGCGATGAGGAGGGTGAAGGGGTGGGGGAGTGGAAAGTAGAAAGTAGGGGGTGGAGATTGAAGACTGAGAACTGAAGACTGAAGACTGGAGATTGGAGATTGGAGATTGGAGAAGCCATCCGTTTTCATCCGCTCATCCGTTACTGCATCCGTTGGCAGACGGTCTGTCGCTTTGAATTTTTTTGTCCACGTTGGCCGGGCGGATGGGGAGAG
>JANWXR010000607.1 GCA_025057205.1 Anaerolineales bacterium
CTGCTGCGCAGCGTGAGCGAGGAGAAGGAGAATCGCGTGATGGAGATCCTGCTGGCCTCCGTCTCCGCCAACGATCTGTTGTGGGGCAAGGTCATCGGGCTGGGGGCGCTGGGGCTGACGCAGGTGGGCGTCTGGCTGCTCTCCGGCGTGTTGCTCACCGGCGGCCTGGGGATGCTCATGGCCGGCGCGCTGGCCGCGCTCAACCCGCTCACCTTCGTGCTGGCGCTGATCTACTTCATCCTAGGTTACCTGTTGTACGGTGTGCTCATGGCTGCCGCCGGATCGCTCGGCACCAGCGTCCGCGAGAGCCAGCAAATTGGCACCCTGTTTTCCGGCGGCGCAGCCCTCCCGTGGATGATTAGCAGCTTCATGATGACGAACCCCAATATGACCCTGGCGCGCGTGCTGAGCTGGTTCCCACTCTCTGCGCCGACGATGATGATGTTGCGCCTGCCCTATGGCAACGTGCCGGTGATTGACATCGTCGGCAGCATTGCGGTGCTGGTTCTGAGCCTGCCGCTGGTGATGTGGGCCGGCGTCAAGGTCTTCCGCGCCAGCCT
>JANWXR010000608.1 GCA_025057205.1 Anaerolineales bacterium
CCCACAGTCCGTAACCAAAGATAATCAGGCTGAAGATTGTGCAAGCGTTGGCGAGGCCGTTGTGAATTTGGCTGAGCGACATGGCCACCCGACACTACGTAAACCGCCGACGTTCATTCTACCACATGGTCTTAGGTCGCCTCCGTAGATATTTGGTCAGGGGCTATAACGTAGCGCCACCAGTTCCAGTCCACGCCATCGCTTGCGCCGTCCACGTGCGGGAAATGTCGCAGCCACCATAGATGATGCAGGCGGATGTCGCCACCGCCCCACTCGGCACAGTTGACTCTGCGGGCGGTGGCGTCGAGATCGGGAAAATTGAGCCAGGCATGGCAGCGGCTGACGACGAACCGCGGATTGCCCCAGTCGTAATCGCGTTCGCTGTTAGGCGCAAAGTGAACGTTGCCGCACTCTGCTCGACCCGGATGGGTCTTGTCGTAACGAGTAAAGCGCTCCCACAAATTGGCCTCACCATGCGTATGCCGATAGACATATCCAAGCACAGACTCGGCGCGGTGCCCCAAACTCTCCAGCATCTCGCCCACGCCGCGCTCGTAATT
>JANWXR010000609.1 GCA_025057205.1 Anaerolineales bacterium
CACATCGCCCATGCCCAGAATTCGGCTGGCGACTCGGTCGGGGTAGAAGGGTTCGAGCGCGTCGGTGCGTTCGCCCATGCCCACGAATCGCACGGGTTTGCCCACCACAGCTTTCACGGAGAGGGCTGCGCCGCCGCGCGCGTCGCCGTCCATCTTGCTCATAATCACGCCTGTCAGCTCCAGCCGTTCGTGGAACGCCTGCGCCACGCTCACGGCTTCCTGCCCCGTGGTGGCGTCCACCACCAGCAGCGTCTCGCTGGGCTGAAGGGCGGCGTGCATCCGTTGCAGTTCGTCCATCAGGGCTTCGTCTACCTGCAGGCGTCCTGCGGTGTCCACGATAAGCACATCGTAGCCGCTCGCGCGGGCGTGTTCCAGGGCTTTCTGCGCCGTGCTGACGGGGTCGCTTGTACCGACTTGTTGAGGCGTAAACACGGGCGCGCCCACCTGCTGCCCCAGCACCTCCAGCTGCTTAATCGCGGCGGGGCGTTGCAAGTCGCACGCTGCCATCGCAGGGTTGCGCCCTTGCGACTTCGCCCAGCGCGCGAGTTTGGCGCAGGTA
>JANWXR010000060.1:0-2505 GCA_025057205.1 Anaerolineales bacterium
CGGCCGCATCGTAGGCGATGCCGTTGAGCACGGCCTCGGGCGAGTTCGGCGTCTCGGCTGGACGCAGTCCGGCCAGATCGAGCCAGGCCGCCACGCGCCCGGTCGTCGGGTCAATCTTCGCAATCCGGTCGGTCTTCCATACATTCGCATACACCCAGCCGTTGATGTATTCCAGCTCGTTGAGCAGCGGCACCGGCGTTTCTCCGTCGCGCACACGGAGACTGCCCGTGACCGTCAGCGTCGCCGGGTCGAGGAAATGCAGCGCGTCTGTGCCGTCGCTCATGATGAGCCGTTGGCCGTCGTGCGTCAGGCCCCAGCCCTCGGTGATATAGGTGAAGGTACGCTGCAACTCGAACGTAGGCAAGTCGTACACAAAGCCAACGCCCGAACGCCAGGTCAGTTGATAGACCCGGCCTTCCAGCGCCGTCACTCCCTCGCCGAAGTACTCGCTGCTCAAATCGTGGCGCTGCAACACTTCGCCGGTCTCCAGCCGCACGCGCCGCAGCGATGAGCGCCCGTTCAACCCGGTGCCTTCGAGCAGCTTGCCATCGCCGAGATAGATCAGCCCTTGCGTGAACGCCTCGCGGTCGTGCGGGTAGGCGCGCACCACCGCGTACGTGCAGACCGGCGTCGTCCCCGGCGTAGGGCCGCCTGTACTCGGCGTGCCGAAGGCAGCGGGTGGCGCTTTCGTGCTGCAAATGTCCGGCGGGCGGGAGACCGACCACCACCACACCGCGCCGAGGCCAATTACCAACAGTGCCAGACCGATAAACGAGAACCTATTTTGCAAGGCGTTCTCCTTCGGAGTTACGCGCAAAGGCGGCACTTGGCTTCGGTGGGGTGCACTTTGCCCGGGCAGCTAGGCTCTACCATGCTTGGGAGGGGCATTATAATCCGCCGGGCGTGTCTTAAAATTTCCGCCGAGGCCGGCACAGATATTGCAATCTGGGCCGATTGTTGTAAATTTCGAGGTAGCACGCAGGCCGTCAAACACTGCGCCGGACTTTGCCGCCTCTCCGGGTTAAGAGCCGGGAGCTGGCGGTGAATCTTTTTACCAGAAAGGATGCCGTCTATGTTTGACAAATATAACCACCTTAATCCCAAGCTGCATGTTGCCCCCCACCCTAAGAAGGGCGGCATGGGCGTATTCGCCCACGAGTTCGTGGAGAAGGGCGAACGGCTCATGGTCTGGGGCGGCGCCGTGGTCACCGAAGAGCAGTTGGCCAAGCTGCCGCCGATCCTGCGCCAGCATAGCGTGCAGGTGGAAGAAGGCCTATACCTGGCCTCCGTCATCCCGGACGACGACGCCGACTTCATCAATCACTCCTGTGACCCGAACGCCGGGCTGGAGGGACAGATTGTGGTCGTGGCCATGCGCGACATCGAGCCGGGCGAAGAAGTGTGCTTCGACTACGCCATGACGGACAGCAGCCCGTACGACGAGTTCGAGTGTCGGTGCGGCGCGGCCAACTGCCGTGGGCGCGTCACCGGCAACGACTGGATGCTGCCCGAATTGCAGGAGCGTTATCGCGGCTACTTCTCGCCGTACCTGCAGCGTCGCATCGAGCGCCTGGCGACGCCGGAACGCGACTTCGCGTATCGTTAGCGGGCTGACAGAGAACAGGACAGGTGGCGCGGGAGAGCCGATAAGGCCCGATGGTTTTGTCGTCCGTCCCGCGCCACCTGTCCGGCTTCAGGGAAGCCACTCGGGCATGGCCGCGTCCTGCGCCAGCAGCGTGATGGCATTGGTCTCGGCAAACCAGACCAGCACTTCGGGCACGGCGTAGGGCTTGGTCAATTCAAAGCGCTGAAAGACGAGCGCGCGGCCGTACACATCCCAGCGAAAGCCGCCGTAGGTGTACAGTGGGTCGTTCGTCACCGGGCGCTTCTCACTGCCGTCCGGCCTGACCAGCCAGAGCTGCTTGCCGGGGTTGCTTTCCGGCGTGCGCCCGCTGACGGCAATCCAGGCGCCATCCGGCGACCAGACCGGCGCGCCGAAATCGCTAAACTCTGGCCCCGGCGCCAGGAAGGGGCGGATCGTCTGCGCATCGAAATCCGCCAGCATCAGCGTGGCAAACGGCACGCCCGTCTCCAGGCTGAGGTCGTTGTAAACCATACGCCGGCCATCAGGCGACCACGCGCCGACCGTGCCCATGCGCGTCTGAATCAACATCTCCTGCTGGGTCTCAAGGTCTAACAGCCGGATGCTGGAGTTGCCGCCGTCGAAGAAGGCTAATCGGCGACCGTCCGGCGACCAGATGGGGCCGTAGCCCAAAATCTGCGAGTCTTGATAAACCGGCCCGGCTTCGCCCGTAGCAACGTTCACCGTCCAGACACGCGGCGGGCCGTTGGGCGTTCCGGGCGTCAGTCCGGCAGGCTCACGGCTAAACGCAATCCGCGCGCCATCCGGCGACCAGGCCGGCACAGAGCACAGGTCGGCATCGCACTTTACCAGCAGGCGCGGGTTCGCGCCATCACGCTCCATCAGCCACAGGTCGGCGCCGC
>JANWXR010000060.1:2602-10585 GCA_025057205.1 Anaerolineales bacterium
AGAGCACAGGTCGGCATCGCACTTTACCAGCAGGCGCGGGTTCGCGCCATCACGCTCCATCAGCCACAGGTCGGCGCCGCGCGAGTCGTTCACCAGGCTATAGACAATGCGCTCACCGTCCGGCGCGACGGCAAAGTCGTAGAGGCGGCCATCGGTGCGCGTCAGCTGTTCCGGCGTCCCACCCATCGCCGGCACCCGCCAGACTTCGCGCGCGCCACCCCCCACCCCGGAGAGATAGGCGATGTACGGCTCGCGCACCCGAAAGCTCCAGATGTAGTCCTGCCGTGCGGCGCGACCATCGCGACTCAGGGCGCCGGCCCGCAAGCGTGCAGTGTAGATGACGTCCGGCCGGAAAGGCTCCGTTGGCCGGAACCAGACCTGCCGTTCCTCCCACTGCACCTTGCCCGGCACGGGCGGCTCAATCTCCAGCCGTGTGACCACGCTGTTGGCCTCCATCGTCTGTGCAAACTGCAAGCCGATGCGGCCCAGCGCGCTCACCGTTCCGCCGTCGGCGGGAAAGGCCTGCACCACGCGCGCCCCCACCCGGTCGCCCAGCGCAATTACCCCCCATATCGCCAACACGAGCGCCCCCGCCACGCCCCACACCAGATAATCAAAACGAGTGACCGTCATCCGTCTTCAGTCTTCAATCTCCAGTCTTCAGTCTCCACTCCCCAACCATCCCTCACGGATACATATACGGATGCTCCGGCTGCTCCACCTGCTCAAGCGTGGCGGCGACGATAAGGGGCGTGGGCCGGCCATTGAATTCAGCGACGCGCACCGGGCCGCGCACTCGTACCCAAGCGTTCTCCGGCAGGGCGGCGGTCTCCGGCCATTCGGCCAGCAGGGCGACTGCGGAGGCATCGGCGGCGCAACAGGTCACCACAAAGCGACCGACCAAAAACCGATTTGCGGGCAGGTTCGGGTCCTTATACACGAAGCCGATCACGTCGGCAAGCTGACCGTTGAACTCGGTAGGGTCGGCAGAGTAGTTGAAGGCGCGGATCCAGTCGAGGATGCTACGGTCGGCGGGCGCGATTTGCAGTGTGGCGACGGCAGCGCCGCTGCTAACGGTGAGCGGGCCGGACGAGTTCAGGCCGCGGTTTTCAATGGCGCTGGCCCCCAGCGGGCGCGACGGCACAACCAGGCTCAACACCACCGGCACAGCGACCCAGAAGACGCTCCACACCGGGAAGCGTATCGGCGCGTGGGCATGCGTATGAATATGAACGTGGTCATGGTCATGGTGATGGTCGTGGTCATGCGTCTGGGCCACCGCTTCACGCCGCCACATCCAAAAAGCGCCGAGCGCCAGCGTCAGCGAAGCCAGTGCACCGAACAAGATGAGCGGAAAGAAACGCTCGTTGATGTAGTAGAAAATCTCGCCCGTCCACAGCTTTCGAGCCAAGAGCAGGCCGAGGGCGGTCATGAGGATGGCTTGTGAAAGGCGATAGGTGCGTGGCATAGAGGGACGCATTGCGTATCGCGTATTGTGTAGCCAGAATACGAAATGCGCTTACCAGGTCATATTCAGGTTGATAAATACACCGGCCAGGATGGTCATTAGCAGAGGCAGCAGGATCATGTACGCAACGGCGCGGCGCTTGAACACGTTCAGGAACATCAGCGAACTCTTGATGTCCACCATCGGCCCGAAGACCAGAAAGCCGAGGATGGAGCCGGTGCTGAATGTGCCGACGAAGGCCAGCGCGATGAAGGCGTCCACCGTCGAGCAAATGGAGAGCAGCACGGCCAGCGCGATGAGCAGCAGCACCGAGATCACCGGGCCGGAGCCGAGGCTCAGTAGCACCGACTGCGGCAGGATCGTCTGCATGCCCGCCGCCACCACACCGCCGAACACCAAAAACCGGCTCATCTCAAAGAACTCGTCCACAGCGATGCCGAGCACGCGGCGCAGGCGGCTCATCAGCGGCTCGCGTTCCACCGGCCGCAGGCCGATCTCGTAGCCGTGGCCGGCGCCGGCCATCACCGGCAGGCTGCGCGGCAACAGCAGGCGCTCGGGGCGCTTCTCAAAAGCAAAGACCATGCCGGTGAAGCTGGCGATGATGACGCTGAGGAGAACGCGCGCATAGAAAATCGGCCCCGTCCCGAACGCGGCCAGCGTGCTGGCGATGACGATGAAGTTGACGACAGGCGCAGCAAGGAGGAACGACACCGCCGCCGAGAGCGGCAGGCCCTTGCGCACCAGCCGCCGCGTCAGCGGCACCACGCCGCACTCGCAGACCGGGAAGACTAAGCCCAAGCCTGCGCCGGTCAGCGCGGCAAGAAAGGGGTTGCGCGGCACATAGCGGCTGAAATCGCCGTGGCCGAAGAAAACCTCCACTAGCCCGGAGGCCAGCGTGCCCAGCATCAGGAACGGCGCCGCCTCGACGAAGATGCCGAGGAAGATAGTGGTGAAGTTGGCGAATCGGTCGAGCAGGCCGGCCCAGTCCATAGGCGCACATGTTAGCTCAGATGCGCGCCGGACGCCAAATTCGGCGAGCTAAGAAGTTGATGAGCGCAAAAGGGCGACCGATGCCGATAAAACAAAAAGCGCCCGAGCCGCCTCCATGAAACGACGCGGACTCTCCGGCGGGCAAACCGGCGAAGCTGCCCACTACTTCAGCGCCGCTACTTCAGCGCGCCGACGATGGCTTCGATGTTATGGCGCATCATCTTGATGAACGTCTCCCCGCCGGCACCGGGCTTGCTGAGAGCGTCGGTAAACAGAGTCGGGCCGAGTTTGACGCCGGCCTCGGCGGCGAGGCGCTCCATCAGGCCGGGGTTGATGGTGTTCTCGGCAAAGATGGCCGGGACACCGGCGGCCTTAATCTCCTCGACCAGCTGCGCAAACTCCTGCGCCGACGGCTCCGCGCCTTCGGCAGTGGCATGCAATGCAGTGGCGACGATTTCGAAGCCATAGTCGCGGGCGAAGTAACCGAAGGTGTCATGCGAGGTGACCAGCTTGCGGCGCTCCGGCGGCAATGTATTGACCTGCTCTTTGATAAAGGCTTCCAAAGCTTCAAGCTCTGAGAGATAGGCCTGGGCGTTGGAGTCGTAGGTCGCCCGGTTGGCCGGATCGGCAGCAATCAGCGCGGCCTGGATGTTTCTCACCATTTGTTTGGCGTTGGCAACGCTCTGCCAGATGTGGGGATCGTACTCGCCGTGTTCATGACCGTGCTCTTCCTCATGCCCGTGCTCATCCCCGTGTCCATGCTCTGCTTCCAGCTTGATCGGCTCGATGCCGTCGCTGACCGCGACCCGCGTCGCCTGCGAGCCGGAAGCCTTGAACAGGTCGTCCAGCCAGGTCTCGAACTCCAACCCGTTCTCAAAAACGACGTTGGCCTCGGCCAGCGCCACGCTGTCGGCGGGCGTCGGCTCGTAGTTGTGTGGGTCGCTGTCCGGGCCGACCAGCACACGCAGGCCAATCTTATCGCCGCCCACGTTCTGCACCAGGTCACCCAGGATGCTATATGTAGCGACCACTTTGAGTTTGCCTCCGGCGATGGGCGTAGCTGTAGGGGCGCAGGCGGCCAGCGCTAGCGAAAGAATCACCACAAGGGTCGGCAGGATGCGGCGGTGCATGTTCTTCTCCATCGGCCTGAGGGAATACGCAGGCGATGAACAGACTTTAGCGCAGACGCTTGAGCGCCGGTGTGCTCTTTCCGACAGCGCGCACAGTGTAATCAAGCACCGAGCAGCCTGCACGCCCCCCGTTGTGTCACCCTACAGCGTAATCACCTGATCCGGCGGGTTGCCGGCCAGCGCCGCGTACAGGTCGGGGAAGCAGCCCACCTGCACGCCGGGGACGGTATCCTTGACGCGACACTCCGCCGGCGTCGCGCGGCCTTTGCCTTCGGCGTCACACCAGCGCGGCTCGCCCTCCGCTAAATTACGCTCGAGCGCACACATATCGCACATCATCAGCAGGATGCCTTTCTCCTGCGCAACCCGACTCAGCCGTTCGCCGATGGGGTCGCCCCGGCGCAACACGAAGGTGTTGTCATCGAAGAAGAACATGCCGACGACGGTGACGCCGTGCGTGCCGGCCTCCAGTTGCGGCAAAATCATCTTGCCCAGCTTGTAGCTGGCAGCACGCGGCAGGGCAAATACGTAAGCGACTTTCATTGGATTGACTCCTGAGAGAATTCGTGGCGGTGAGGGAATGTTATCGTGGCAGGCTGGTCGCCGTGCTGCTTAATGGGACACTTCGCCGGTCGCATCGGGCACCGGCGGCAAGAATGGGTCAGCACTCGATTACGGTGCGCGCAGCCGGCCCGGAGCAGCTCATGGCCGATGCGAACCCGTTTCGCGCTGGCGCAGGAGGAAGCGCTCGTTTTCGCCGCTGCCCACATTGGTCAGCAGGCCGCGCGTGCGCAGGTCGCCCAGAGTTCGGGTGATGGTGGTGCGCGTCGCGCCGGTAGCCGAGGCCAGCTGCGCGTGCGTCAGCCGAAGGTCAATCAACACGCCCTCCGCCTGCGGCTTCCCGAATTGTTCGGCCAGCAGGGAGAGCAGGCCGAGCACGCGCTGGTCCAGGTAAGGCCGCGCCTGGATGGCGGCCCAGGCTTCCATCTGCTGCAGGCGCTCGCGCAGACGCGCCGCGAAGTCCGGCTCCTTCACAGCCTCGGCCCAAAGCTTGATGAGGACCTTCGCGTCAGTGTGGGCGGCTAGTTGCAAATTGCAGGAGTCTGCCGGGTGATAGACCAGCGTCTGCCCCGGCCCACATAGGCCGAGCAGCACTTCCGCACCGTCGTAGTGCAAAGCGCGCAAAGCGATGACGCCGGATTGCACTTCGACAACGGCGTTGTGCTCGAGCAGCAGCGGGTCGGCGCGGCGATACTCGCGGACGGCGCGGCGAGCAAGCGGCGCTTGAGTGCCCGGCTTCATCAGGTCGAGCGCGCGCTGCACGGCCTGCCGGAAGGCGTTGGGCGTCAGCCGCGCCGGCAGCACCGCCAGCGCGCCGGCCTGGTACGCGGCGGCAGCCAGCGCCGGACGGTCGGAGCGGTTCCAGGCCAGCCAGGGCCGGCGAAGCGCTTCGCTATGGGAAAGCTTGATCAACGCTGCCGACTGCGTTGGGATCAGGATGGGCAAGTCTGCGCCCTCCAGCGCCTCGGCGTGCGTGAACATCACGGTGTAGCCGGCAGCGTGCAGATGCAGGGCCATCTTCTGAACGGCGGCGTCGAGCGCACCGAGGAAGGCAATACGTTGCATGAGAAGCTTTCAGACGCGCCCCAAAGGCGACGATATAAATGGGCAGCGAGAAGATTATCACACAGGAGAGCAACCGGTATGCCCCCCAACCGCATCCCGCCCGGCCCCGTCCAGGAGTCCGTTTGTGAGAGGGCGGGATAGCGCTTTCAACCGCAAGAGCGCTCCAGGAGCGTAGAGAGAAGAGAAAGAATCTCTGCGCGCTTTGCATTCTCTTCGCGATAAATCAAATCGGCAAGGCTTATCCCGAACCAGCGTGGTCTAGGCCTGTAAATTGCCCGGCCGTCTTTTTCGGGGAGCTTCTCATGCCCAACCGTAACCTTGCGATTGTCAAAGGCGTTTGATGCGCCTATACTTGCCGACGAGTGCGCACACTGCACAAAGGACTGACCGATGGGCCGCTCACCGTTTCCGGGCATGGACCCGTATCTCGAAGGCGAGATGTGGCAGGAGTTTCACACCCGTCTTGCCAACGCCATCAGCGAGCAGCTCCTGCCCCGCCTCCGGCCAAAGTATGTGGCGCTGCTGGAAAAACGCTTCGTCACCGACCAGCCCTGGCTGGGCATCGCCGACCCGGGCGCAACGCGCGGCATTTACCCGGATGTGAGCGTGGTGCGCCGGTTGAAGGAAACGGCTACCGTGAAGTATGCGCCGGCCATCACGCCGCCTGCCGCCGAGGTCATCAGCGGTTACACTGAGGACGTGCCGCTGACCACCATCGAGATTCGCGACGTGGCCGACCGGCGACTGGTGACCGTCATCGAAATCCTTTCGCCGGTGAACAAGCGCGGCGACGGCGCGCGCGAGTACCACGAGCGCCGCTCGCGCCTGCTTCAGACCCAAACCCACTTGCTGGAGATAGACCTGCTGCGCGGCGGTTTGCGACTGCCCGTCATCGGCGAGCTGCCGCCAGCGGCCTACTATGTGTATCTCAGCCGGTTCACCCAACGCCCGCGCGCGCAAGTCTGGGCCATCGGCCTGCGCGACCGGCTGCCCGTCCTTCCCATTCCGCTTTTGCCGCCCGACCCGGACGTGCTGCTGGATTTGCAGGCCGCCGTGCAGGCCTGCTTCGAACTGGTCGGCTATGAAACCCTGCTGGAATACGACCAGCCCGTGCCCCCGCCCCCGCTGAGCGAGGAGGATGCGGCCTGGGTCAAAGCGCAGCTCGAGGCCTTCTTCGCCGAACAACGCGCCGCAGGCGTGAGCGTTGGCTAAGCAAGCTACGCCCGCAGCACCCACCACACGAAGGCCGCAATCAGCGCCGCCTGCCCCAGCGTCGCCAGCGTCACGAACAAGAAGGTGTTGAACCAGAATTGCAGGGGGAAAAGGCGGATGAGCGAATCCGACCAGTAAAACATCCAGGTGCCCTCGGTGAAGAACACCTGATGGAAGAGGGTGAAGAACCAGTTGAAGTTCAGGCCGATGAAGGCCGCCACGAAGAGGAACAGCCCCCACGTCAGCGCGGCGCCGTTGAGCAGGCCCAAACGCAGCGTTGCCATTTGCCCGGCGTACATCAGCGCGCCGATGGCCAGCAGCACCAGCAGCCCCGTCACCACCCAGACCGTCAGCGCGGCAGCGGTCAGGTTGCGCACGTCAATCATGTGCCGCACCTCGCGGTCGTTGTAGAAATACGTGCAGTCGCGCGGGCCATACCGGTCGCCGTAGTCGTTGCAAGTCTCGGGCGTAGGCGCGGTCTGGCCGGCGGGCGCGCGCCCCTCGTCCGAGAACTTCCACGATTCGATAGCGCCGGCGCGCGGGTCGCCGAGGATGTAATCAATCGAGCGCTTGGCCCAGTACAGCCGGTCTTCGCGCGTGAAGCCGAAGGGGTCGGGCGGCACGTTGAGCACGTTGTATTGCAGGTCGGCCCAGGTGTGCGTCATCAGCAGGCGCACGTTGGTCAGCGTCAGCAACACCGGCAGGCCGATGAGCAACACAAGACGACAAAGCAGAGCAAACCAATCAGGCATCGTTCGCATCGAGTCTCCAATCATCAGTCTTCAGTCTTCAATCTTCAATCATCACCTAACCAATTCCCTCCCGCCGCGTAGGAAGAAGTCGAGGACGATGGCGTTGGAGATGAACTCGACCGGCGCCAGGTCATCGGTGAAGACGGTGTCGGACGGCGGCGTGGGCCCAAGGTGAAGGGCGACGCGCGCCAGCGTTTTGCGCAGCAGCGGGTGCGCGCTCTCCGGCAGGCGCTCCAGATTGGCGCGCAGGTTCTCCGCGCGCGTGGGCCGGGCGGTGGCGTAGACGATGCTGTTGAACGAATCCGGCACCTCGGCCACGTGCACCGAGGGGAAGACGGCGCGCAGCGTACCGGCTATCGCCCGCACCAGCCGGTCGTCGCCGGGCGTCCGGCCCACGTTGATGACCAGCACGCCGTCGTCCGCCAGCTTGGCCCGCGCTTCCTCGAAGAACTCGCGCGTGGTTAGATGCCAGGGGATGTAGGGCACGCGGTAGGCATCCACCGCAATCACATCGTAGCGGCGCGGCGAGCGGGCTAATGCCACGCGCCCGTCCTCCACAATCACGTTCAGGTTCGGCTCGGTCATGGCGAACCAGCGCCGGCCCACCTCGACAATCGCCGGGTCAATCTCGATGCCGTCAATGGGGATCGGGCCGAAGACGGCAGTGTATTGCTTGGGGATGGTTCCCGCCGCCATCCCGACGACTGCCAGACTCTTCGGCGCGCGCGGCGGGGCGTTGAAGTACATCGCGGCCAGGAAGTAATCCCACGTGCCGCCGGTCTCCAGCCGGTCGGGGTGATACACC
>JANWXR010000610.1 GCA_025057205.1 Anaerolineales bacterium
AGCCTCATCCGCCAACACCTTCCCCGCCATCTCCAATCGAAGGAGTAAGTGATACGCGATACGCAATACGCAATACGAACTACGCAACCCCCTCTCCCCCGCCCCCGCACGTATAATCCCCGCATGTTCTCCGCCCTGCGCCGTCCGGCGCGGCCTGCCGACGAGAAATTCATCCCACCTTCGCGCACACAGGTTCTCCGGCTCCTCCGTTACCTGCGGCCTTACGTCCCGCAGATGACGATTGCGCTGATTGCGCTCGTCATCAGCTCGGCGCTCAGCCTGGTCTTTCCGTGGATCATGCAAAATCTGGTGGATGCCGTCTTTGGCCGCAACGACCCTGCCGAGCTGAACCGCATCACGCTTATCCTGCTGGCGGCCTTCCTGGCCAACGCCGTCTTCCGCTTCATCGAGGGGCTGGCCCTCACCTACGTCGGCGAGCGCATCGTGGTGGACCTGCGCCGTGAGACGTACGCCCACCTGCACACGCTCAGCGTGCGCTTCTTCGCCGACCGGCGCACCGGCGAGCTGCTCTCGCGCCTGGCCTCCGATGTAACGGTG
>JANWXR010000611.1 GCA_025057205.1 Anaerolineales bacterium
TGATCAGAAGGTCTTTGCCCAGGTGGAACGCGTGCAGGCCGAGTTTGTCATCCGGGCGTACCACAATCGCACAGTTGAAGTCTGGAACGAACGCTGGCAGCGTTGGGAGCCCGAACCCCTCTTTGACCTGGTGGCCGGCGTGCCGCCGGCGTTTGAACAGACAGTGCTCTTTACCCATGCCCGTAAAGTTCGGCGAGCCAACTTGCGCTTTGGTTGGTTTCAAGTCCGCTTACCCGCTAGCCAACAGACCCTCTGGGTGTTAGTGGTCCATGACCCCACCGACCAACACGATGTGATCTTGCTGACCAATGTCCCGCTGACCCACGCTGACGTCGTTCGCCAGGTGTATGCCGATTGGCGCCAGCGCGGTCAGATTGAACACTTCTATCGCTTTGATCAGGAAGACGGCCTCGATATCGAAGACCTACGCGTGCAGACCCTCGAACGCATGCGGCGCCTGTTCGTGCTGGTTCTGCTCGCAGCCCAATTCGTGGCCACCATCGCCTGCACGTGGTCGCCCACCGCCGTCCGCTGGCTCCGCCAACTCGGCGGCAAGCT
>JANWXR010000612.1 GCA_025057205.1 Anaerolineales bacterium
CATGGTTACATCAGCGCGTCTCTGCTACCGTAGGCTTCACCCCAGCTTGCTGCTGAGTCGGCCCGGCGTCTAACAGGCGGCGGGCAAGCGTTGAGTCCTACACAGGATTCTTTGAAGAATTTTTGAACCGACGTTAATGACACACGATTAGGATGTGGTTTCAGGGAAAGGAGTAAACCCGTTATGCAATACGATATCTGCCCGTTTTGCGAAGCGCGCGCCCTGGAGCTGAGCGCCCGCTCTGTTCCCGGCGGCTTGGTCGTGCATGGCAGGTGTGTAACGTGCGGCTACATGTGCGACAGCGACTACGACAACGCCGAAGTGACCGACGACTTTCACTTCGAGTATGACCTGCCGATTGAGACGGGCGCATTTGATTAAGCTTCCGGCGCAACGCGCCTGAATCCGCAAACCACCCGTCAGCTGCGACTCACGTTCGTAGAGTGCGTCGCAGCTTTTTGTATCAGGAGTGTGCACGCCAAACATGTCAGCCGCACCCTGAGCGGACGCTGAGCGAAGTCGAAGCGGCAGTCGAAGGGGCGGCACGTTCCCTGACA
>JANWXR010000613.1 GCA_025057205.1 Anaerolineales bacterium
CAACTCCATCCTGCGCGAATTCATCAGCTCGACCACCATCTTCGACCAGCTGGATTTTGCGAAGTTCATGTAGAGCGATTATATGTTGGCTTTTGCGCCTGAAAAGTAGTTTTTTTCAGTGGACTCAATTGTTGAATTTTGTATAAGTAAATGGAGCATCTCCACGTGTAAATTGCCTCGTTTTTCAGGCTTTCCCGTATGGGCGTTGTACCATTCGTTTTGTGAAACTCAATAACCGGTCTGGGAGCTGCGACGTGGCTTTCTTCAGGTGTAACTCGTCTTACCGCTTCATACTGCTCGAAGTCGAGCTCTTCCGGTTAAAGATGCTTACCAGCGTTCCGGATGCGCACATCATCAAGAGATTAGGCAATCTAAAATCCACAATCAGAAATCTACTATCCCGATAAGGGTACCGTCGTCGGCGGGATAGAGAGTGCTGAGGAGCCGATGCTCGGTAGCCCAGCGCCGGATGAAGGCGCGCATGGCCAGCGTTTCCGGCTCTTCGTTTTTTGCTTAATAGTTGGCGACGTGGCGGATGTAGTTTTTAGCGGCGATA
>JANWXR010000614.1 GCA_025057205.1 Anaerolineales bacterium
GCTGACGATGAGCGACCGACTGGCGGTGTTCAATCACGGCAAGATCGAGCAGGTGGGTACGCCCGCCGAAATCTACGAAAGCCCGGCCACAGCCTTCGTCGCCGGCTTCGTCGGCATCTCCAACATTGTCAGCGCAGAAGTTGCCCGCGCCATCACCGGCCGCAGTGAGACCTTTACCGTGCGCCCGGAGAAGATTCATCTGCGTGAGCCGGGGGCGGCCGTGGCCGAGGGCGAGTGCGCAGCGGATGGTCGCATCCGCGACGTGGTGTACCTCGGCATGAGTACGCGCTATCTGGTGGAACTGGACTTCGGCGGCGAATTGACCGTGATCGAGCAAAATCTGCGCACTACCTCGATGGACGTGCTCGCTGCCCGAGGCCGCCGCGTGCGCCTGGTGTGGGATCGAGCGCACAACCGGGTGTTGAGTGATGGTGGGTGATTGAAGACTGAAGACTGAAGACTGAAGACTGAAGACTAAAGACTGATCCTGCTCTACTCTCTACTTTCCACCTTCATGGCCCCCCTGTCCACCCGCTCTACCTCTCCCAACGTTCT
>JANWXR010000615.1 GCA_025057205.1 Anaerolineales bacterium
AGCGTCCATAGTTTTCTCACCAGTGTGTCCAGGGCCTGTACTTCACTCGCAATCCATTTCTCGATAAGACTCATGGTGGCTCTCGGGTCAGGATTGATGTGGGAGTCAAAGGGTTCTTCACCGGGGTACAGTCCCAGCTTATCCTCCAGGTTGCGGATCTCGGCTCTTACATCATACACGACTGACTCAAATTCCCGGCACAGAGTTGAAATCTCATTTCGGAGATCGTTCGGCAGGAACAAGGTGGGTAACTCCTTCTGGATATAGGCCAGATTGTGCGCAATCGCATCGTTTTGGTGATATAGGTTAGCGATAGACTTGGCAAAGATGGAGGGTTTAGTGTTCATTGACTGATTCCCTGAGAGTCTGTTTGTAAATTCGGGGTTAATAGCGATTGAGAGGGAGAATGAAAATGCAATTGAGATATCAGTCCAGGTTAGGTCTCAACGAGACAGTCCTGCTGCTCACCCTACTCTAACTCTAATCTCCAATCTCTATTCGGCGAGGCGGATGAAGTAGCGGTGAAAGCGGTCGTCGCGCGTCAGCTCGGGATGG
>JANWXR010000616.1 GCA_025057205.1 Anaerolineales bacterium
GACTTGCGCATGCTCAAGGTCAAGAGCAAGGTCTCCGGCGGCTTTCGCAGCTCGGAAGGAGCTGACCAGTTCTGCTGCATTCGCGGCTATCTCTCGACGTTGCGCAAGCAAGGCTTACCCGTCCTCAAAGACCTGACCAGCGTTTTCAGTGGAAGTGACTTGCCACCGAGAAACTCGGATAGAACCTCAGAGATACCGGAGATGCAAAAAGGGAACGGAAACGATCCCTTTGTGTGCACGCAAAGGTTGTCAGGTAACGTGCCGCCCCTTCGACTGCCGCTTCGCTCAGCGTCCGCTCAAGGTGCGGCTGACATGTTTTGCGTGCACACATCCCTTTGCGCTTTGTGATGAGAGAGCGCTTGTTGTAGTAGGATCAGGCGCCGCCCGCTCCGGGAGTTCGCCCGCCCGGCTTTCTAACGTGCCCTGCCGGCATGCACTGGCATCGGCACGGTATTCTTGGTATCCTACCCACCGATGACCGACACACCTATGGCAGGGAGTGATTTACGCACCACACTTGCCCGCCTGCCCAAAGTCGAACTCCATCGCCATCT
>JANWXR010000617.1 GCA_025057205.1 Anaerolineales bacterium
GTAATAGCATTCGCCATTTCTTAGGCACTGAAGCATCCAAATTTCTTCTTGAGCTTCATTTGTGGCTTTAGAGCGAATTCCTGATTCATTCTAGGTTCCATAGTAGAGTCCACTGAAAAAACCACTTTCCGGGCGCAAAAGCCACCATATATGGCGTTGAGATTACAACACCAAGGGTAGTTTGTCAAGTCTTGTGTAAAAGGGCGGCCGGCTCACTTGGTCGGCATGCTGATACGACGGAACTTGAGCGAACGGACAACGGCGAAGAACATCAATAGGCAACTCCCTTCGTTGCGGAAAGCGGCGGCCATCTTATGGCTGCGTCGTTTGACTTCGTTGAACAGGCGCTCGATCACATTGGTGGTTCGGATCGTCTTCCAGTGGGCCTTGGGGAAGGCATAGAAGGTCAAACAGGCGTCCAGGTCACGCTTCAGACAGGCCACGGCGCTGGGATAAACCTGGGCATACTTCTCACAAAAGGCGGCCACGACTTGGTCGGCCTGCTGGCGATTGTCCTGATAGAAGATGGCCTTCAACTCCGGCTCAACTTGGTC
>JANWXR010000618.1 GCA_025057205.1 Anaerolineales bacterium
CGTAAACGTGGTATTCGGCGTTGGGGATGTCCACGACGTGGATGCGGCGGATGGCGGCGTCCAGCCCGCGTTTGCCGGCAATAACTTTGGCGTTGTGGAAGACGGGGAGCTTAAGGGCCTGACGCAGAGTGAGCATGCCTAAGGTAAAGAGGAAGAAGGAATTAGGAAGTAGGGAGTAGAAAGTAGTAGTAGTGAAGTAGAAGGCAAGAAGATTTTACCCGACTCCCCCTTCTCCCTTCTCCCTTCTCCCTTCTCCCTTCTTCCTCCTTCCTTCTTCCTAATTCGCCTACACCAAATCTCGCGGCACGCTGAAAGTCCAGTTTTTGGCGAAGACGCGCACCTCGCCCTCGAAGGCCTCGAGCTGGTTGGTGACGTGGAAGTGTGTGGCAGTGGAGGTCATCACGCTCTCGGTCTGCACGCGCGTCTGCCACTCGTTCCCGCGCGCAATGCGGATCATCCGCTCACAGCGCACCTCCGCCGAGAGCGGCCGGCCCTCGACGATGCTGAAGTGGTCGTTGCCCCACGACTCGTACTCCAAGCCGTCGGCGCGGATG
>JANWXR010000619.1 GCA_025057205.1 Anaerolineales bacterium
TGGCGGTCCATCCGGCGCGCCTCCTTGCGCCCGAACAGCGCCGCCGCGTCGAAGTCCTTCACTTCGGCGGCAATCCGGGTTTCGAAGTTGCTGGGGTCGAACAGGGTGAGCCTGCCCACGCCGCTCTGGCCGGCCCGGGCCTTCTCCCACGTGCTGGGCGCATCATGACCCAATGGGCTAATGCAACCCATCCCTGTGATGACAACGCGAGTCATATTACAAACCTTGTCGTTACGAGCCAGACCTGCCCGGCCCTGTGATCCGGTGCCATACCGACCGGCGTGCACCTTGGGCAATCAGAACACTTGCGTGTGGAAGTCTGGAGTGGATAGAACGTCCGCGAGTATAACACGCTGATTTGGATGAAGATACGCAATCTCGCATTGAGAAGAAAATGAAGATTTATGTTTGACTTGCATTATGGTGTGCATTAGACTTTCGCCGCCAAAGGTTGGAGACGTAACGTGATTTTGGTGACCGGCGCAAACGGCTTCGTTGGCCGGGCGTTGCTGCCGCGGCTGTTTGAAGCTGGGCATGCGATTCGCTGCCTGGT
>JANWXR010000061.1 GCA_025057205.1 Anaerolineales bacterium
TCCTTCTTCCTTCTCATCCCGTTCTTTTCCCTCCTCTCCCTCTTTTCCCTCTTGTTCGCCTTCGGCACACCTCTCTACGCTCTCATCTTCTGGCTGCCCGGCATCAATCAGTTGCACTCGCCGTTCCGCTGGGTCTGGCCGCTGGCGCTGAGCGCGGCGGTGCTAAGCGCTTACGGCGTGCAGTGCTTGCAGGCGGGGGTGGGAGGATGCCAGACCGTAGGATGCAGACGGCGGAGCTGCACTCAGTGGGGTTGGATCGGCGTGCTGGCGTACGGCGCAATGGGCACCGGCGTCTTGACTCTGCTCGGCCTGGGCCTCGCCTGGTGGCAGTACGACCGCCTGGCCGGACTGATGGATCGGCTGGTGCAGGAGCTGGCGCTGGCGAGTCAGGCCTTCACCGACGGGCGGATGTTTTTTTCGTACACCGCGCCGTGGGTCGCATTGTTTGCCGTGCTGCTCATCGCATCCGGGTTCGTGCTGCGGTTGAGCCAGAGCGAGGCGCGCCTGTTCAGGCGGCCGGCCTGGGGCGCGGCGGCGCTGGCCGTGCTTGCGCTCGACCTGCTCGCCGCCGGCTGGGGCTTCAACCCCGCCGCCGACCCAAAGCTGCTGGAATACGTCCCACCCTCGGCCCGCTTCCTCCAGCAGGATACCGGCCTTTGGCGCTTCACCAGCTTCGACCCGACCGGCGCGAAGCCGTACAACGCCAACCTCGGCTGGTACTTCAACTTCCACGACGTGCGCGGCTACGACTCGCTGTTCACGCGGCAGTACGCCGACTACATGAAGTTAATCAATCCCCAGTACGAGCTGGACTTCAACCGCATCGCGCCGATCAGCGAGTTCGACGCCCTCAATTCGCCGCTGCTCGACCTGCTCAATGCGAAGTACGTGGTGAGTGTCGTCGAGATCCCCAACAACAAATACACTCTGGTCTATGACGGCGAGGTGAAAATCTACCGCAACGAGACGACCATGCCGCGCGCCTGGCTGCTGCCGCAGACGGCCACGCTCGCCGTGGACGATTTCGCGCAGGCCGTGCAGCAGTTCAATCCGCGCGAGTACGTCATGGTCGCCCCTGAGGATGCGCTGGGCGTGGAGTTCGCGCTGGCCGCGCCTTACGTCGAAGCAACGGTCACGCGCTACACGCCCAATGAGGTCTTCGTGGACGCGACGGCGGCGGAGCCGAGTTGGCTGATCCTGGCCGATGCCTATTACCCCGATTGGAAAGCGTTTGTGCGGCCACGCGGCGGCACAGTGGGCGAGGAACGCGAGCTGCGCGTCGTGCGCGTCAACGGAAACTTTCGCGGCGTCACGCTGGAGCCGGGAGAGTGGACGGTGCGCTTCAAGTACACGCCGGTCAGCGTGCGGCTGGGCGGCGTCCTCTCGGTGCTCTCCGCTGTGGCGCTGGCGTTTCTCGCCGGCGTCTGGCTGTGGCGCTACTTCTACCGCGAGAGCCGGGTTGATTCGACGGCGCGGCGCATCGCCAAGAATGCGCTGGCCCCCATCGCCCTCAACCTGCTCAACCGCGCCATTGATATGGTCTTCGCGGCGTTCATGCTGCGCGTGCTCGGCCCCGGCGATGCCGGCAAGTATTACTACGCCATCGTCATCTTCGGCTGGTTCGAAATCATCACCAACTACGGCCTGAACACGTTCCTGACGCGCGAAGTCAGCCGCGACCGCGCTCACGCGAACCGTTACCTGTTCAACACCACCGTCCTGCGGCTGGCCCTCGGCTTGATCGCGATCCCCGGCCTGGCGCTGCTGCTCACGCTGTTCTACTTCTGGCCCTCCCTGCCCTTGCCCTTCGCCGCACAGATCGAGCCGCTGACGACAGACACGCTCTGGGCGATTGCGCTGCTCGTGCTGGCCCAAGCTCCGGCCACGGTCTCGCTCGGCCTGAGCGCGCTGTTCTACGCCTACGAAAAAGCCGAGTTCCCGGCGGCGGTATCCACCGTCACCACGCTGCTCAAGGTCGGTTTCGGCGCAGTTGCCCTCATCCTCGGCTTGGGTTTCGTCGGGCTGGCCGGGACGAGCATCCTCGTCAACACAGCGACGCTGGTCCTCCTGGGCGCGCTGGTCTGGCGGCTGTTCTTCCGCCCTCGCTGGGAGTGGGATTGGAGCCTGCAACGCGGCGCGCTGCGCGAGTCCTTTCCGCTCATGCTCAACAACCTGCTGGCCACGATCTTCTTCAAGGTGGACGTGACGCTGCTCAAGCCCTTGCGCGGCTCGGTCGAGGTTGGCTGGTACAGCACGGGCTATAAATTCATTGACGCCTTCAACATCGTCCCATCGCTGTTCACACAGGCGCTGTTCCCGCTACTGGCGCGGCAGGCCGGTCAGTCCGAGCGCGAGGTGCTGCGCTTCACCTACGCCTTTGCCGTCAAAATCCTGACCATCCTCGTGTTGCCACTGGCCGTGGTCACCACCTTCCTGGCCGAGCTGCTGATCGGCGTGCTGGGCGGCGCGGAGTTTCTGCCATTCGGCGCACAAGCCCTGATTGTGCTGGCCTGGTCTATGCCCTTCGGTTGGATCAACAGCGTGACCAACTACGTGCTGATTGCCGCCGGCCGGCAGGGTGCGCTGACGCGGGCCTTCGCCATTGCGGTCGTGTTCAACATTGCCGTGAACCTGGCCGTGATCCCCAGCTACGGCTTCATCGGCGCGGCAGCGGTCACCATCGTCTCCGAGATTTTCGAGGGGCTGGCGTTCTACTACTACGTCCGGCGGCACGTAGGCCGGCTGCCCTGGCTGCGCTTGCTTTGGCGTCCCTGGCTGGGCGCGAGCGCGATGGCGCTGGCGACGTGGGCGATTTGGCCGTTTAGCCCGCTGCTCGGGTTGCTAGTCGGTTTTCTGGTGTATGGCGGCGCGGTTGCAGGACTGGGCACGTTCAACGCTGAGGAACGTGCCACGCTGGCCGATCTCCTGCCGAGCGGCTTGCGGCAACGGCTGGCCCGATCCAGACTGCGAGGGTCTTGAATTAGAGAGAATTCCCGATGGATTTACGGTTCCGTAGTAGAAACTCACTGAAAACAGGTCGAATTTTGCATGCCTTGCCGTAACTCAATCTGGAAACCGCTCTAACGCGCCACCGGTGACGAAAGTCAGACGAAAGTCATAGGCAGCCAATGACACTTAGCATTGCTCAAGCGCGCCCAACTATGCTACACCTAGGGCAGAACTCGCACTTTGACAACACGGCGTCTGCACAGGCTCACTGGTGGATTGGGAGAAAAGGATGACGCCAGCACCAGGACAGCAGTCGAGGAAGGGCAGAAACAACCGTCTTGACTGCGGCCTCAGACGCACCAACGTTTACTGCGCTGGTCAAACATATCTCGCCCCGTCAAACCCACTTTGAGTCTCTCGATGAGAAAGAAGAGAGACCATCTGGCAGGAGCAGCTTCTCGCGGCAACGAAAGCGAACCGACCAACAGCGCAGTAAACACCTCGCGGGCCTGGACACGGAGCGCAGGGAGCAAATCCCGAAAAACGTCCAGGCCCGATCCACTTAAGTCGACCTGCATCTCCGCTACAAAAACATGCTCCCACCGCGAAAGCGCGAAGAGCGCAAAGGCTTTGCACGTGCTTCCCTGCGCGTTCCCGGCGCCTGCGCATTTCAAATAGGCTTTTTCAGCGGAGCTACTTGTCTAAAGCGTGGTCTCCCGTCGCAACCCAATGCACTCACCAAGTGATGCGAAGGGTGTGCAAATTTCTTCGTGTTCCTTCGTGTGACTTCGTGGATTCAGAGTCGTCGCGGCCAGTCCGGTTTTTCAAAGGCAATTCTACAGGATACTCTTTCCGAAGAGCGACGCCACCAGCTCCACCGCCAGCTTCGCCGTCCGGTTACGCTCGTCCAAGATAGGGTTGATCTCCACGACATCTATCGAGTTCACCTTGTGTGAGTCGTGAAGCACTTCCATCAGCAGATGAGCTTCACGATACGATAGCCCGCCCGGAACCGGGGTGCCTACGCCCGGCGCTTCGGTGGGGTCGAGCGCATCCATATCCAGGCTCAGATGAATGCGTACCCGATGATGAAAATGCGCCAGCGCTTTTTGTGCGGCAGCAGCCATACCCATCTCATCTACATCCCGCATCGTGATCACCAGCACATTCGCTTCGCGCAGCGCCACGCGCTCCTGCGCGTCCAGGTCGCGCACGCCGAAGAGGACTGCCTGGGCCGGCGTGAGCTTGGCCCCCACCCGTCCGATGTTGGTCAGCTCCGGCGCGCCCAGGCCCATGAGCGCCGCCAACGCCATGCCATGCACATTGCCGGAGGGTGTGATGTCCGGCGTGTTGAAGTCGCCATGCGCGTCCACCCACAACACGCCCATGTCGGGCGCATATGCCGTCATCGCCGAGACCGTGCCGATGCTGAGCGAGTGGTCGCCACCCAGAAAGATGGGCGTCTCGCCGCTTTCGCCGCAGACGAGCGCCTGCTGATAGATGTCCCAGCACACGCCGGCGATGCTGTGCAAGTGGCGCGCACGGCTGTTATCCGGCGGCTCATTCTCCGGCAGGGGCACGCTCAAATTGCCGCTATCGGTCAGCGTATGGCCGAGGGCGCGCAGCTGGTCGTGCAAGCCGGCGTAACGGATGGCGCTTGGGCCCATGTCCACGCCGCGCCGGCGCTGGCCCAGATCCATTGGCACACCAAAGATGCGAAAATGTCGGGGCATTCCGGCCTCCCCAAGCAGCTCAGGCGACGAAGAGCGCAGCGGCGTGCCCGGTCAGCGCAGCAGCACGCTCCTGCAGACGGTGCACCGTCGGGTCATCGTCGAACACATCATCGCCGACCTCGGCGCTCGCCATCGCCGCGCGCATCGCCGGCGTGGGCCGGGTGACGGTATCGCTGCGCAGGTCAATCAGCCCATCTTCAAAGCTCATGCGGAAGACGGATTCTCAGCAAGTTTTGCGTCGGCGCACCGGCAAGTCCGTTCGTCCGCGTGCCATTCACGGCGCGGGCGTTGGCCAGACGTGCGGAAGTGGAACCTGCTGCAAATAGCCGACTAGGGACTGAACGAGCGGCGGCAGGCCGAGGGCGAGCGCAGTGACGAACAACGAAAAGACCAACGCCTGCCAGAGGCAACCCACGCATCCCAATCTCAGCGCCCAGGCAGCGCGGCGCGCGCCAGTCGGGTCGCCGGCCTGTTGCGCGAACTTCCGGCTCCACCAGCCCAGCGTCAGCGCCATCATCGCGAACGGCAGGCCGGCGAGCGTGGTGAGGGCGGTGGGCAAAAGCGAGAACGCCAGCCAGACGCCGCCGGCAATCAGGCTAAGCGTCGCCCAGAAACGTGGGGCCACAGTCATTGTGAAAGGCTGACGGCTTAGCAGTCTTCAGTCTTCAGTCTTCAGTCTTCAGTCTTCAGTCTTCAGTCTTCAATCTTCAGTCTTCAATCTTCAGCCTTAACCTCCCACCTGCTAACCCTTCTCAATACTTTCTCACCAGCGCCTTATACGTATCCGGCTCGCGGTTCTGGATGGTCTGAAATTCCTCACGGCGCTGGCGGACTTCGTTCAGGTCAATCCGCGCGACCGCATAGCCCTCTGCCGGCTCATTGGTCTTGGGGTCTACTTCGCCGGCCAGTGTTGCGTACACCTGGCCGCGCGGGCCGACAATCATCGAATCGCCGAAGAAAGAGTAGGTTACATCATCGCCCACGCGGTTGGCGGCGGCCACGAACAGCGCGTTCTCGTAGGCGCGCGAGAGCACATAGGTGCGCCACTCATCGCGGTGGGGCTTCTCCCAGTTTCCGCAGACGACGAGCAGCTCGGCGCCCTCTAGCGCCAGCACCCGCGCTGCCTCCGGGAAGGCTAGGTCGTAACCGGAAAGCAAACCTACATTGCCGAAGGCGCATTCATAAACCCCGAAGCGATAACCGGCGCGGAAGGCCATGCGCTCCTCGCCCTTGAGATGAACCTTGTGATAATCGCCGATCAGCTCGCCATCCGGCCCAAGCAGTATTATGGAGTTAAAGATGATCGACTCGACCTTCTCTTTGGAGGGCATGCCGAAGGCAATGTGAACGCCGAACTCCTGCGCGCGCTGGGCCATCACATTCACCGCCGCGCCGGGCACGCGCTGCGCCAAATCCACAAAGCGCACGCCGCACTCATAGCCGGTGTTGATCAGTTCTGGGAAAACGATGAGGTCCACCTTCTGTTGGCCGGCAATCTTGCCCACCAGGTCGGACATCTTCGCCAGGTTCTCTTCCACCTCACCCAGCTTTGGCTTCATCTGTACGGTGGCAACGGTCACTTCTCTCATTCAAGCTCCTATGGAAAATGTTCGGTGTCAGGGGTCACGTATCAGGTATTACGTGTCAGATATCAAGGATCAAGTGTCAGGCAAGTCGAACGGGCGGCATTGTATCACTTTCGCAGGGTTTCGAGCACTTGTTCTAGCTCGGCCGGGAGGGGGGCAATGAAGGTCTGACGCTTGCGGGTGCGCGGCAGGGTAAGCGTCAGGCGCACGGCATGCAGGAAGTGACGGTCGAGCGGCAGAGTGGGTTTGCGCCGGCCATAGACCGTATCGCCGACGATGGGGCATTTGAGGACATGCGCCAAGTGCAGACGAATCTGATGCGTACGGCCGGTGAGGGGGCGACATTCCAGCAAGCTGTGCGCCGCGAATTTTTCGACCACGCGATATTCGGTCAGCGCCGGCTTGCCACCCTCGCGCTCACTGACGAGGGCCATGCGCTTACGCGCGTGCGGGTCGCGGGCGATGGCGGCCTCAATGCGGCCGGCGTCCGTCGGCGGGAAGCCATCCACCAGCGCCAGATAGATTTTCTCTACGCTGCGCTCGGCGAACTGGCGCTGTAGGCTGCGATTCGCGACGTCGTTCTTGGCGACGACGATCAGGCCGGACGTGTCCTTATCCAGCCGGTGGACAATGCCGGGCCGCGCCTCGTCGCCGACGCCCTCGATCCCAGAAACGTAGCCGAGCACTGCATTGACCAGCGTGCCGCTCATATGCCCGGCCGCCGGATGCACCACCATACCTGCCGGCTTGTTGACGACCAGCAGGTCTTTGTTCTCAAAGACGATTTCAAGTGGTATAGGCTCGGCAGCGTACGCTGTCGGTGCGGATGTAGGCAGAATGACCGTCAACGAGGCCGCAGCCTCCAGTTTGAACGCCGGCTTACACACCACCTCCCCATTCACGAACACGAAGCCCTGCTCGATCAGTCGCTGCGCCCGCGTACGGCTCAACTCCGGCAAGCGGAGGGCGATGACTTTATCCAGCCGTTCGCCGGGTTCGTCAATGAGGAAAGTGACGGTGCGCGCGTCGCCCACGCCGTCAATCATGCGGGCTGGGAGTCGGCGCGGCTTCAGGGGCAGCCGTAGCTTCCACCGACGCTGGGCTACGACGCGAGTCGCGCCACATCAGCACAATCAACACCAGCACGCCTGTTGTGATGCTCAGGTCGGCCACATTGAAGACCGGCGTGTTCCACAGGCTCAAGACATTGAAGAAGTCGGTGACCGGGCCTTTGACCAGCCGGTCAATCAGGTTGCCAATGGCGCCGCCAAGCTGCAGACCGAGCGTGGTGCGCAAGGCCCAGTGCCCTGGCGGCAGGCGCGTGGCGTAGTAAATAATTACGGCAGAAACGACCACAGCGATCACCGAGAACACCTGGCCGCCCGCCGGAAACATCCCGAAGGCGGCACCGGTGTTCTCGATATGCACCAGACGGAAATACGGCGCCAGCCACTCTAGCGGCATCCAGGCCGCGCCGACCGGAAGGTTCTGACGCACCAGGAACTTCGTGTATTGGTCCATCAAAATCACCAGCGCGGCGACCCAGTACACCCATGAGCGGTTGAGCACTTTTTCCAGCATGAGCCTCCTCAGAACAAACACCGGCCATTGTACCCGCTTCCGGCCATTGTGTCAGGCAGCAGGCGCATTTGGTATGTACACGAAGATTGTCAGGGAACGTGCCGCCCCTTCGTTCTTCGGCAGGCTTCGCTAAGCAAGGCCACGCTCAGGATGTCCTGCGCGGCGGATATCCTGAGCGGACGCCGAACGAAGCCAAAGAGTCAGGGTGCAGCAGACATGTTTTGCATGCACACGCGCATTTGTGTGCAGACAAAACATCTCAGCCACATCCTGCTCCTAACCGACCTATCTATACAGGCAAAAGCCGGTATACTCTCAGGCAAACCGACGCGGCCGGAGACCGAATTCGGAGCGTCACCAAGCCAACACAGAAATGAAAGAGAAGATGTTCACCCTTTCTCTGACCGAAGAAGAGCGCGCTATCCTGGCAGCAGTACTGGAGGAATACATCCCCGAACTGCGCATGGAGGTGGCCGACACCGACAGCGGCGACCTGCGCGAGACCCTCAAGCACGAAGAAGCCGTGCTCAAGAAGATTCTGACGGCGCTTAAGTCCGGTGCGTAAGCGCCTTGTCGGCCGAGCAGAGAGCTGCCTGCTTCAACCTGCACGGTGGAGCAGGAACATCGGCCTCACTCTCCGGCCTTCACCTGCTCCCAGAGCGCATCCAGCTCGGCCGGCGTCATCGAAGTCAGCGAGCGGCCCTGCGCGCGGGCGGCAGCTTCCACCTTTTGGAAGCGCGCGGCGAAGCGGGCGTTGGCTTCGCGCAGCGCCGTCTCCGGCTCCACCTTCAGCCAACGCGCCCAGTTGACTACGGCAAAGAGTAGGTCGCCCACTTCTTTGGCGCGTTCGCCATCATTGGCTGCAGCCTCTACTTCGGCCATTTCCTCCATCACTTTAGCGCGCACGCCGGCAACGTCCGGCCAGTCGAAGCCGACCCGGGCGGCGCGCTTCTGATACGTCTCGGCCTGTGCCAGCGCCGGCAGGCCGGGAGGCGCCTCACCAAGCACGCCGTTGCCTTCCGACGGTTTGTCCCCGCGCTCCTCGGCCTTGATCTGCTCCCAGTTGCGCATCACCTCACCCGCGCTAGCCACGTGCACATTTCCAAAGACGTGCGGGTGACGGCGAATCATCTTCTCCTGAATCTCGGCCAACACATCGGCCATGGTGAAGGCGCCTTCCTCGGTCGCGATTTGCGCATGCAAGACGACTTGCAGCAGCAGGTCGCCGAGTTCGCCGCGCAGCGCATTCATATCTTCGGCGTCAAGGGCGTGTAACACTTCGTAGGCTTCTTCCAGCAAATAGCGGCGCAGGCTGAGATGCGTTTGCTCACGGTCCCACGGGCAACCCTCCGGCGCGCGTAGGTGAGCCACAATCTCCTGAAAAGCCTCGAAGCTGGAAGGGCGTGGCAGTGGCGGCACGTACAGCGCAGTCAAATGAGCGATATACGGGCTGCGGTCCAGCTCATAGAGCGGCAGCGTCTCCACCTGCTCATCCGACGTGCTCACAGCATGAATCAGCCGGATGGGATGCTCATCTGGGTACTGGTTCATCAGCGTGAGCTTAACGTCGCTGGCCAGGGTGGCCGAGTAGAGCTGGGCGATGAGTGCAGGCGCATCGGGATGGAAGGTAGGATGATGGCGCGCGGCCAGCTCTAGCGCATCGGCCAGTTGCAGCTGCGGCAGCGCGTCCACGCCCAGCGCCTCCAGCACCGGCTCGATGAACGACAGCCCGGCGACCAGCCGGACGGGCAGGCCACGTTCCGCCGCTCCCTTCCGGATCAGCGTCACGGATGCCTCGGCCACACTTGGATGGCCGGGCACGGCATAGATGACGCCTTCCGGGCGAGCGCCCAGCTCCAGCACGCGCGCAGTGATGCGAGTATAGACCTGCTCGAAGTCTTCGCTGGTTTCATAGAAATCGTCAAAGGCGTGCACGACCAGGCCGGGCGGGAAGCCGCTGACCGTGGGGTGGCGGGCGGTGCGCAGGTAAACTTCACGCGCTTTGCTCAGGATGTCCCAGGCTTCGCGCGTCAGGTGCTGCGGATTACCGGGGCCGAGGCCGACGATGGTGATGGAAGGCATAAGCAGTTCTGCAAGATAAGCCGTGCGCTCTACAGACCGCTCAGCTGCTTCGGTCGGAGAAGTGCGTTGCGCGCATTCGGGAACGGAATCAAAAAGGGATTAGAGCATGATACCCTAATCCCTCAAAGCCTTGCCTGACCCGTGTACGCACAAAGGTTGTCAGGGAACGTGCCGCCCCTTCGACTTCGCTCAGGGTGCGGCTGATATGTTTTGCGTGCACACCTGACTATCAATCAAACATTTAGCGTTTGGTGTAGGTGGGAGCCTTACGCGCGCGCTTGAGGCCGGGCTTCTTGCGTTCCTTCATGCGATCATCGCGCGTCAGGAAGCCGCCGCGGCGCAGCGGTTTGCGGTAATCGGGGTTGAACTTGAGCAGGGCGCGGGCAATGGCCATGCGTGCTGCGCCCACCTGTCCGGTCTGCCCGCCGCCCGCTACGCGCAGGCTGACGGAGAAGCGGCCTGCCATGCCCACTGCCTTGATCGGAGCAACAACGGCTTCCAAATCACCCAGTCGGACGAAGTAGTCCTGACCAGGTCGATCGTTGCACACGATTGACCCATCACCAATGGTGAGACGAGCACGGGCAGTGCTGGTCTTGCGGCGCCCCACACCCTCATAGTATTGCGAACCCATA
>JANWXR010000620.1 GCA_025057205.1 Anaerolineales bacterium
TCGGCATGCGTCTGGCGTGGCGGCTGGCGGCGTTCGTCGAGAGCCGAAATCTGGGCGTCGTAACGCTCGCCGAGACCGGCTTTCAACTGTCGCGTGACCCGGACACCGTGCGCGCTCCAGATGTGGCGTTTATCCGCTCCGAGCGCTGGCCAAAGAAACCGCCGAAAGGTTACCTGACCTTTGCGCCCGACCTCGTTGTGGAGGTCGTTTCACCCAACGATGAGCCGGATGCCGTGCAGGCCAAAATCGTCGAGTGGTTGAACGCCGGCGTACAAGCGGCGCTGGTGGTGTATCCCGGCTCACGGCAAATCGCCGTCTACCGTTCGCTGCGCCAGATCACCATCCTCACCGACGGCGACACCCTCGAACTGCCCGACCTGCTCCCCGGCTTCACCTGCCCCGTCTCCGACATCTTCGCCTAATTATCCGTCTTCAGTCATCAATCATCAATCATCAATCATCAATCTCAAATCTCAATAGGAGTTACGCAGTTGACGGAAGCATGTAAAGTGGGCGGGCCAAATAGGCGCGGATGGCTTCGCGCACAATACTG
>JANWXR010000621.1 GCA_025057205.1 Anaerolineales bacterium
TGGAGAAAGTGAAGGCGGAAGGGATGCGCCGCCGGCTATGCGCGATGGTGTTCGATGACCCCCGCGTCGCCGTTCTGGGCAAGGAGCCGATCTTCGCACCGGGCGGCGAGCGCGCCCTCGGCTACGTCACCAGCGCCAACTACGGCTACTCGGTGCGCAAGAGCATCGCCTACGGCTACCTGCCTGTCGAGCACGCGGCGGAAGGCGCGCGGGTGGAGATTTACTTCTTCGGCGAGCGCTTCCCGGCAACGGTGGTGAAGGAGCCACTGTTCGACCCCGGAAATGTGCGGCTGAAAGCCTAACGCGACCTCCTGCTGCAACCGAAGGAGTCCACGAAGTTACACGAAGAGCGTGCACAGTTCTTTCTAAAGGTGTGCACGCAAAGGCTGTCAGGGAACCGGCCGCCCCCTTCGACCGCCGCTTCGACTCCGTTCAGTGTCCGCTCAGGCCTCATTCGTGGGCCGGACGGGGCGCTACCACGTGCGTCCGGTGCGGATGAACTCAATCATCTTGTCCGCCCCGACCACCTGGGTCAGCGCCATTAGCGGGTCGG
>JANWXR010000622.1 GCA_025057205.1 Anaerolineales bacterium
GTCCTTCGAACGTGAGGGCCAGGGCGATAGCCAGCGCTCCCAACACCAGCAAACCCAACAACCCTCCCGTGATACTCAGTAAGCGTTTCATTTTGCATCTCCACAATTGATTGAACAAATGCCTGCCATAAGCGGCAGTAGGCAAGCACATAGCGGCCTAACGGCTTGCGCTTCACCTGCGCCGCGAAGCGCAGCGGAGCGGCGTCAGGTGCAAGCGCAGGTTAGCCCGCCCTTTTTTGGGAGAAATGATGGTCACTATGGTTTCTCATTCGAGATAGTCACAAGCGGCGCCACAGCTCCCGGCATAAACGGTTCCAAGATCTCAAAGAGATTCAACCTTACGACGTGTATTGAGTCAGGTCGGGGAAATAGGGCATACACATATCCATCCGGGCCGATGGTCAGGTTCCGTTTTACAGAGTAGTAGTACTCGACTATTGGTACGCGAGCTATCCCTAGTTGCACACCGTCTGCACGCATGTAGTGAACTGTTTGGTCGACTTGGATTACTTCCCCGATCACAGCATCTTCACGGATCAAATAAAAACCGCCA
>JANWXR010000623.1 GCA_025057205.1 Anaerolineales bacterium
GCCCACCTCTTCCAGCAGCACCACCTGGGTGAAGGCGGGGTCGCTCAGGCGGGTCCGCAGCCGCTCATCCAGCTCGTCCAGCGGCCCGGCCAGGGTGAAGACGGTGGGGAGCTGCGCGTTGTAGCGGTAGTTGACGATCTGGTACAGCTTCTCCGCCGCCAAGGGGGTGGTGGCCTGCGCGCCCAGGTCGTCCAGCACCAGGAGGGGAGCCTTGCGTACCTGCACAAACAGGCGGACGTACGGCTCCTCGGCGTCGGGTAGGCGGCGCGCAGGTGGTCGAGCAGGTCCGGCACCACGATAAACAGCACCGGCTGGCCGCGCTCGATGCAGCGGTTGGCGATGGCGGCGGCCAGGTGCGTCTTGCCCGAGCCGCTACGACCGTGCAGCACCAGCCAACCCTCGGGCGACTCGGCGTAGGCCCGCGCGGCCTGAAGGGCGTGGGCGAAGCGCTGTTGGTGCAAGGGGTCCGGGGAGCGGCCCTGCGGGATGAGGGTGGCAAAGGTCATACGCCGCAGGAGGCCAAGGTTGCTGTAGCGCTCCAGCCGCGCCGTGC
>JANWXR010000624.1 GCA_025057205.1 Anaerolineales bacterium
GCCGGCGTAAGTGTTGAAGTCACAGTACGCGCAGCGCACCGTGCAAAAGGGGATGTGCAGGTACAGGCTGAGCGGCCCGGCTTCGCGCACGAGGTCAGACATTCGTCTTTGCGGGAAGTTGCAGTGTAAAGGTGGAGCCTTGGCCAAGCACGCTCTGCACGGTCAACGCGCCGCCGTGCGCCTCGGCCAGAGCCTTGGCGATGGCCAGGCCTAGCCCGGACTCGCCGCCCTCGCCGGCGCGCGCCTTATCCGCGCGATAGAAGCGATTGAAGATGAAGGGTAGGTCTTCCGGCGCGATGCCCGGCCCGGTATCACGCACCGAGAGCGCAACCTGCCGGTCGCCGTTCATGGTCGCGCTCAGCACAATCTGGCCGCCTGCGGGCGTGTAGCGCAGAGCGTTGCTGACCAGGTTGCTCAGCACCTGCAACAGCCGGATTTCATCTCCGTTGACCGCCGGCAGATTGCGCTCCGCCTCGACGCGCAGCGCCACGCCTTTCTGCTCGGCCTGATGCGCAAAGGCCGCCTGCGTCTGCTCCAGCAGCTCCGCCGGTG
>JANWXR010000625.1 GCA_025057205.1 Anaerolineales bacterium
CGTGATGACGGCGACCAGCGTGCCGTTCTGCACCAGCACATCGAAGACGAACTTGGCCTTGGGGTCGAACCGCCAGCCGAGCAGCCACGGGACGAGGACCAGATGCGCGGAGGAGGAGATGGGCAGAAACTCGGTCAGGCCCTGGATGATGCCGAGGAGGAGGGCTTGGAGCAAGTCCATGATGATTGATGACTGAAGACTGGAGACTGATGACTGATGACTAAAGACTGCCGACGGGCTGATAGGCGGCGAGGAAGCCGGCGGCGTAGTCGGCGAAGGTGTTGTTCAGGATGGCGTTGCGCATCTCGCGCATCAGGGTGAGCAGCAGATGGACGTTGTGCAGGGTCAGCAGCACCGCGCCGAGGATTTCCTTTGAAACGACCAGGTGGCGGACGTAGGCACGGGTGAAGTGGGCGCAGCAGTAGCACGTGCAGCCCGGCTCGACGGGCAGCGGGTCGCGGGCGAAGGCGGCGTTGTTCAGGTTGAGCCGCCCGGCCCGCGTGAGCGCCGCGCCGTTGCGCGCCAGCCGGGTGGGCAGCACGCAATCGAACA
>JANWXR010000626.1 GCA_025057205.1 Anaerolineales bacterium
ACGCGCTCCATCTCGCTTAGCACCCGCCCGATCTGCCCCTGCCAGTCGTCGGGGAACCAGCCGCGCAGGTGGCCGATGGCCCAGCCGGCGGTCACCACATCCGCGTAAGCATCGGGAAAAGGCAGGTCGCGCATATCCGCCTGCACCAATCTCCAATCCCCGGTCTTCAGTCTTTTGTTTTCCACCAGCATTGCGCGGTGCAGATCTAAGCCGACCAGAGACTTGACGCGCCCGGCCAGCAAAAGCGGTAGCCGTCCGGTGCCGGTGCCCAAGTCAAGCACGCGCTTGCCGGCCAAGGGCGTCACTGCTTCGATCGTCTTGAGCAGGTTGCCGTCGGCGTCTTCCGCTGCGATCATCGTGTGGTAATCGGCGGCGCGAGATTTGTAAATGTATTGGAAGTGGTCCATTGACCGAAGACGAACGACGGCGGACCGCCGTCAGCCGTCCGCCCTCTAAGGTCCCGCCGGTTGAGTGTGCCTGATCTCCTCCACCGCCGCCGGGTTTTCGAGCGAGGAGGTATCGCCCAGGGGCTGGCCGAGGTAGGCGGCGCG
>JANWXR010000627.1 GCA_025057205.1 Anaerolineales bacterium
CGTTTCCGGCCCGGATGAAATCCTGGATAACTTATTGCGTGCAGGCGCGAAGGAGGCGCAAGCATTCGCTGCGGCCGGCAACGGACAGGTCTTTTACGGTGCAAAGCACGCCGGCTTTATCTATCTGTTTGTCGGTGGTGAAATGACGGCCGGCCCGGAGCAGGAGCAGGTATTCAGGTTGCTGACCAGCACGCTTCAGTTCAGTGCGCCACGGTAAGGGAGGCTGAGATGCTTAAACCGACACTGGCGCGTTACTCCACTGTGTTTCTTGTGGTTTCTCTGGCTTGGGGAGCATCCTGGCTGGGCAGCGTTCAATCAGTCGTCACCCAAGATGGACCAACGCCTACTTTGAGATCTGCTGATTACTTTCTCTATCCTCTGCCACACCCGACGTGGGGTTCATACAGCAACAATCGTTATGGCGTGCAGAATCAGCATCTGAGTGGAAGCTCATGCTTTGTGAACATCCAAGATACGCGGGTGCCTCGCAATCAACTCTATCATGCCGGAAGTGATTGGTTCCACAAACCGGACTTGAACGCTGGCGCGG
>JANWXR010000628.1 GCA_025057205.1 Anaerolineales bacterium
CGCGCAGTCCGTTTTACGATCCCAAGAAATACCAGCCCAAGCCGCATCCGCCCTCGGCGGCCGAGTTCTGGTGGCTCGACCTGTTCCCGCGTCAGCGCCACAACTTCACGACACATCATCGTCCGCCGGAGCAGGTGGAGTTCGGCGCGCAGGTGCGCGAGTGGTCGCTGGCGGCGTATCGCTATCTCACCAGCTCAATGCGAGTTGTGTTCCGCTTGGAGCCGCCGCAGGTAGCCGATGTGCTCGGTGACGCGCCCTGGCGTCTTTCGTTTCACCTTCAGCCCAAAGAGAACCCGGCGACTCTGTGGGCAGCCCGCGAAGTCTGGGAAAACTCGCCGCAGCCCGACATGCCCGACCTGCTGCGCGCCGGCCTGGCGCAGGCCGCCACCCTGTACGCGCCGCTGACCGGCGTCTTGCAGGAAGCTAACCCCGAAGCGCTGCTGCTTGCCACGGCGGACGCCGTCGAATTTCTAGAGAAGTTTGCCGAGGTGTTGAGCGCGCGCGGCTTCGGCGTGCTCGTGCCGACCTGGTGGAAGCAGCGCCGGCGCCG
>JANWXR010000629.1 GCA_025057205.1 Anaerolineales bacterium
ATGTCAGCCGCACCCTGAGCGGAGCCGAAGGGGCGGCACGTTCCCTGACAACCTTTGCGTGCACACAACATTGTGAACGACTGGACAAGCCGCAACCTTTCAAGTATTATCCTGCGCACTTCCCCCAAAGCGGTGATTTTCGTCAGCCTGGCACAACCCAGGCTGTTTCATGAACTGACCTGACCCTACACCTCTCGCGGAGACCCTACAGCATGTCGGATTTCGTCAAAGAACTTGCCCTCTCCCTTCAGAAGCAGATCGAAGCCTATCAACCCCGCATCGAAACGTTGGAGGTGGGCCGCGTGCTGGAAGCCGGCGATGGCATTGCCAAGGCCTCCGGCCTGAGCGCCGTCAAAGCGCAGGAACTGGTGCAGTTCGAGAACGGCGTGATGGGCGTGGCCTTCAACCTGGAGGCCGAGGCGGTCGGCATCATCGTGCTGGGCGACTACAGTGGCATCGAAGAGGGCATGCTGGTGCGCGGCACGGGCCGCATCGCTTCCGTTCCTGTGGGCGACGCGCTGGTGGGCCGTGTGGTCAACGCGCTCGGCGA
>JANWXR010000062.1 GCA_025057205.1 Anaerolineales bacterium
TGGACAGACCGATCGGTGCAGTGACCTACATCACCGCTGACGCCGCACGGCGGCGTGCGCCGTGACCTGATCGTGGCACGCCTGGACGAGGACCGATTCTGGCTGTTCGTCGGCAAAGGGACGTTGCCACAGGACCGCGCTTGGGGGAGGTATGTCGGCGAGCTGGGCTGGGAGCTGCACATCCCGATGGACGCCGCCCTGCCGGTCTTCGACGCGCTCTGGGAGGCGGGCCGCGAATTCGGCCTGATTGCGGCGGGCCGGGGTGCGTTCGACTCGTTGCGGTTGGAGAAGGGCTACCGGTTGTGGGGGGGGTGGATGTGATCGCCGAGGACGACCCGTATCAGGGCGAGCTGGGCCGAACGGTGAAGCTCGACAAAACTGCCTTCGTCGGACGCGAGGCCATGTGATTGTCCGAGGCCACAAATGACCCCACTGCAGAAACTACGATCTCACCGCGAAGCGGCGAACAGCGCAAAGGATTCGCTTTTGTTTTTCTTGGCGTCTTCGCGGTTCAGGTGGGCTTTTTTCAGTAGAGCCATGAATGAAAGCGAAGCGTTCGTGAAAATCCGTGTCCCTCTGCGCTAGATAAGTGCGATCTGTAGCTGTTAGCGGTATATAATTCCGTTGTGGCCTGCTGGTCTACGAAGCCACAGACACAGACATGGTTGGGATGCGCGGGTAGATCGAGTACATTTAGGCTGGCGCAGGAAGCTGTCATTTCCTCCTGTGGTAAGCCTCCCGCACGTTTAGCATAACATGGTGCGAGGATGGTCATGTCCGGCAAAAAAACAGAAGCCCACCCGACGAAACCACCCCGGCCCTGGGCTGTTACACTGAGCGGCTTGCTTATCCTCGCTCAAGGCGTTAGCCTATTTGTGCTGAGCGCCATCGGCTTTGCCACATTGCTTGGTCTGCGTTACTGGCCCCGGTTGCCGCTGCCACCGGCGCTGGCCAGGGACGTAAGCCGCTTTCAGCTTACGCTCGATCTCAACACCTTTGTGCCCGCCGTGCTATTCGGGGCCACCCTTGGCCTGATGCTGGCGCTCTGTCTGTTGCTCAACGGACCGCGCATTCTGCAGCGCAAGCCGCAGGCCTGGATCGAGGCGATGCTCTTCCAGGGACTGGGCCTGATGCTGATGCTTTCGCTTTATCTGAGCGGGCGGCGCGACGGCTGGATATTTCTGTGGATGTTCTCCAGCCTGCTCATCGTGCTGCAACTCAACCGCGCCGAGGTGACCGAGACGTTCAAGTGGCGGCTGGCCCGACGCCAAGCTCGCGCCCACACGCCATCTGAGGCAGCGCCGAATCTGGCCGAGGCGGAGCCGGAGTCTTTGCGATGAGCGCCAACCCAATCGAGGCCGATCGTGCTTTGCTGCGGCGCTTCGAGCCGATCATCCGCTACACGCGCGGCGAGCAGTTCTTCCCCATGAACGTCGAGCTGTACGTGCGTGAATCCAGCCTGTGGGTGCTGCGCCCCGGCGAGGACCCGCAATGTCTAGTGCCGGAAGGTGAGCTGACCCTAGAGAAGCTGGCCGAGCCGCGCGCCGACGGCTTCGGTGCCGTTTATTATCTGAAGTTTATTGAGCCACTCAATCTTGTGCAGTTGGCGCAATACTTGCTGGAGCATCGCCGGAAAGAGGAGAAGTTCCATCCGGGGCGGGGGCGTCTGGCGCGCGTCGGCTATCTCTCGCGCTTCGTTGCGGCGCTGTTCTCGCTCACCTTGCTGGCCCGCGGGCGCATCCCCGGCGATACCGCCATTGGAGCCGCGCTGGTCTATCGTCGGTTGCAGAGCGAGCGCGAGCACTACGTTTACTACGGGCGCGTCGTTCGCGATGCGTACAGCCGCTGGATCGTCCTGCAATACTGGTTCTTCTATCCCTTCAACAACTGGCGTTCGGGTTTCTTCGGCGTCAACGATCATGAGGCCGATTGGGAGATGGCCAGCGTGTATCTCTCCACAACATCGGAGGGTGAGCTGCGCCCCGAATGGGTGGCCTATGCTTCTCACGACCTTGCCGGCGACGACCTGCGCCGCCGCTGGGACGACCCGGAGTTGGAGAAGGTCGGTGAGCACCCGGTGATTTACGCTGGCGCCGGCTCACATGCCTCCTACTTTCAGCCGGGCGAGTACCTAACCGAGCTGGAGATCCCATTTCTTGCACCTTTGCAGCGCGTGGCGGACATTGGCCGCGGCTTGTGGCAGCGCCTGATTGGGGCCGGACGCGGCGAAGCGCCCGAAATCAACGTCTTCAGAATCCCGTTTGTGGATTATGCGCGCGGCGATGGCCTCTCCATCGGGCCGGGCCAGGCGCGCGCCTGGGACCCGCCGGAACTGCTCGACCCGACCCCTGGCTGGGCGCGCGAGTATCGTGGTCTGTGGGGCGTCTATGTGCGTGACCCGGTGGCTGGCGAGAACGCGCCCGCCGGGCCGCTTTACAATCGGGATGGCCGGATGCGGCGCGCCTGGTATGACCCCCTCGGCTGGGCCGGGCTGGACAAGCTGCCACCGCCCACAGAAGAGCTGACTCGCATCCGTCAGCGGCTGAGCGAGCTGGCCGAGCGCCGTGCCGCACAGATGGCTGCGCTGGCCGAGAAGACTCACGAGCTGATGGATCTGGGCGTGGAGGATCTGGCGATGGAGAACCGCACTCATCTGCGCCGTCGGCATGATGCGCATGTCCGGCGGATGGCCACGCTCTCGCGCGAGGCGGCAGAGTTGCGGGCGCAGATGGCAGAGGATGACGCATTGCGCCAGGCGCTGGAGCTCTACGCTGAGCAGTTACAGCGCGGCGAACGCGGCGACCCGCGCGCGCACATCCGTCGTGCCCACACGCCTGCTCCCGATAGCGGCTTGCGCCTTGGCGTCCTGGCAGAGACCTGGTCGGCCATCAGCATTGGCCTGTTGCTCATCGGCTTCGTGTTCATCGTGCTGTTTGCGCGCCAATATCTGCTCATCGGCTTGGCGGCGCTGGTCTCGGCCATCGTGTTTGTCGAGGCAGGCTTCCGCCGGCAGCTGGCGCAGTTGATCCCCAGCGTCACCACCGGGCTGGCGCTAGTTTGCGCGCTCGTACTGCTGTTCGAGTTCTTCTGGGAGATCGTAATCGTAAGCGTGTTCGTCGCCGGTAGCTACATCATGTGGGAGAACTGGCGCGAGCTGCGGGGTTGACGTAGCGGAAGTCACAGAACAGGGCGCCTTCCATGATGGTCTGGGTGCGCGTCAGAGTCACTTCAGGGTTGAAGCCCTCAATCAGGGCAAAGTCGCGGTTACAAGAGAGCAGCGCGCCCAGCTCGGGGATGCCGAGCGCGCGGTACATCTCGGCGTAGCGGCAGCGTCGGACGTTGAACGAGAGCCGCTGCTCGTTCTGCTCCAACACCTCCAGCTCCAGCGCGTCGTCCTTTGTCCACGTGACCAGGCTATCCTGACTCCGATGCAAAAACTATGATCTCACCGCCAAGCCGCGAAGGGCGCAAAGGCTTTGCTCCTATTTGCCTTAGCGTTCTTGGCGTCTTTGCGGTTCAAATGGACTTTTTTCAGTGGGAACCTATCGTGGAACTCTTTTAGCCCGCGCCCGTTCATTTGCTCGGCGAGCGCCGCGCCCTGGCTGCGGGCGATGCCGAGGATGGTGCGCTGCACGTTCTCCAGCACGCGCTCGTGGCCAAACTCCGCGCTCAGCGCCTCGATGAGTGGTATCAGAATCCGCGCTTCGATCTCGCGTCGCCTCAACACACCAATTTCGTTCAAGCGGTCGGCGGCGGAGGAGTTGGCTCAACGGTCATGGTCTTCTCCGAGGGCGGAGGTCTGGTGTCAAGTGTAGGGTGCCGGGTATCAGGTGCGTTTGTGTGGCCAATCTGCACCCAGGCAGAGGAAGCCGCGTTTGAGCAGGGCGGGGCGGCGGTCTACGTCGTAGCCGTAATGGTCGCTTAGCCGGAGCGCGGCGTGATAGAAGATTTGGCGCACATTGCGGCCGACCGCGCGCGCAGCCTGCCAGCTGGCGTGCCAAGCAGCGAAGAACCGGTCAATCGGTTCGCCGGGCGCGGCATGATGGATGAAGTTCTTGGGAAGCACGGCCTGCAACTGGCGTGGCAGGAAGTCGGCGCGGAGCGAGGGCGCAAATACTACAGCTTTGCGAGTGAGAGTTGTTTGCTTCTCGTAGAGGTTGAACACCGTTAATCGTCCGGTCGGGTCGGAGGTGCCCTCAAGCAGCAAGCCGCCAGGACAAAGCGCGGCTTCGAGCGCTGCCAGCGCCGCCGCCACCTCCGCCTCGGGATACTGGCGCAGGACGTTGAAGGCGCGGATGATGGCGGCGTGCTCGCCCGGTTGCAACGGCAGATTGAAGCCGCCCAGCCGGAACTCCAGGCCCGGTGCAGTGAAACGTTGAGCCTCGGCCACGCGCGCCGGGTCAATCTCCACACCTAGCAGACTCAGTTTGGGGTTGAGGCGGCGCAGCCGATGAAAGGTCTCCATCGACGTCACTGGGTAAGCGCCGTAGCCCAAATCTACGTACAGGCCGGGTAGGGCACGGACGAACTCGGGGTAAGCCACGGCCAAGAAGGCGTCAGTCTTACGCAGGCGGTTGGGTGCAGTTTTGCCGCGCGTCGTCTGGCCGAGCGGCTTGGGCTTGGCGAAAGGGCGTGACGCAGCGGGCACATTGCGATTATACTGAGGGCGGCAGTTCTTGGCTTATAGAACCTCCATGAAGCTGGTCACTTTCAAATCGAATATCGGCCTACGACTAGGCGTGGTGCGCACAAATGGTGGCGTTACCCCCATTCCGGGAATGGACATGCTCAGCCTGATTGAAGCGGGCGAGGCGCGGTTGAAGAAAGCCCGCACTGACACCGGCTATATGCTCTCGCTGGCGGAGTTGGAATTGGCCGCTCCGATCCCCACGCCGCGCCGCAATATCTTTTGCGTTGGTATGAACTACCGCGAACACGCCGCCGAAAGCCTGCGCGCCAAGGGCCGGCCGGTGGTGATGCCGGACGTGCCGGTGTTCTTCACCAAAGCTACCACCACTGTCATCGGCCCGACCGACGACATCCCTTTCGATGCGAGCGTCTCGACGAAGTTGGATTGGGAGGTGGAGTTGGCCGTGGTGATCGGCCGGAGGGGCAAGAACATCCGCCGTTCTGAAGCCTGGGATTACGTCTTCGGCTACACCATCCTCAACGACATCTCAGCGCGCGACCTGCAGCACTCGCACGGCGGTCAGTTCTTCAAGGGTAAGAGCCTGGACGGCACTTGCCCGATGGGGCCGTGGATCGTGACCAGGGATGACCTGCCCGATCCGCACAAGCTGCGGATGGTCTGCCGCGTCAATGGCGTAGTCAAGCAGGACTGGCACACCGGCGATATGGTCTTCGACATCCCGACGTTGATTGAATGGCTGTCGCGTGGGATGACGCTGCTGCCCGGCGATGTGATCGCCACCGGCACGCCGCACGGTGTGGGCTTCGCCCGAAACCCGCCGGAGTACCTCAAGCCAGGCGATGTGGTGGAATGTGAGATCGAGGAGCTGGGCGCGCTGCGGAACCGTGTAGTTGCAGTCTAGCGAACGTTCCACAGTCTTGTCCGTTGCTCCACCCACTGGGCATTGCTTATAGGATCACCGCAGAAACAGAACTCGGAGTACGCTCGGTGTGCTCTGTGTTTCGGTGTTCCAGCGCTCTCACTCGTACTTGAGCGCTCTCACCAGGTCGAGCTGAACTGCGCGCTGCTTCGTGAAGTGCTGAGTATTCGCCCTCAAGCGCAAGGCTGATACCCTTACAGCGGGATGTTGCCGTGCTTCTTGGGTGGGTTGCTGTCGCGCTTGTTTTGCAGCATCTCCAGGCCGTTGATCAGGCGGGCGCGCGTCTCGTGCGGCTCGATGACGTCGTCGAGGTAACCGCGCGAGGCGGCGACGTACGGGTTGGCGAACTTCTCACGGTACTCCTTTACCAGCTCCGCCTTGCGCGCAACCGGGTCGGCGGCCTCGGCCAGTTCCTTGCGGAAGATGATGCTCACCGCGCCGTCCGGCCCCATCACCGCGATCTCCGCCGTCGGCCAGGCGAAGTTCAGGTCGCCGCGAATGTGCTTGCTGCTCATCACGTCGTATGCCCCGCCGTAAGCTTTGCGGGTGATGACGGTGAGCTTGGGCACGGTCGCTTCGCAATAGGCGTAGAGCAGCTTGGCGCCCGCACGGATGATGCCACCGTGCTCCTGCTTCGTCCCGGGCATGAAGCCGGGCACGTCCTCGAACGTGACGAGGGGGATGTTGAAGCAATCACAGAAGCGGATGAAGCGGGCGGCCTTCTCCGAAGCGTCAATATCCAGCACGCCGGCCAGCACCGCCGGCTGGTTGGCGATGATGCCGACGCTGTGCCCGCCCAGCCGCGCAAAGCCGACGACGATGTTCATGGCGTAGTTCTCGTGGATTTCGAAGAACTCGCCGTTGTCCACGATCAGCCGGATGACCTCCTTCATGTCGTAGGGCTTGTTGGGGTTATCGGGCACCAGCGTATCGAGCGCTGCTTCCGCGCGCAGTGGGTCGTCGGTCGTTTTAACGAAGGGCGGGTCCTCCATGTTGTTCTGCGGCAGGTAGGAGAGCAGCTTGCGGATCAGGTACAGGCAGTCGGCCTCGCTCTGGGCCACCAGGTGGCAGACGCCGGAGATGGTGCTGTGGACGCTCGCGCCACCCAGCTGCTCGAAGGTCACTTCCTCGTGCGTCACGCTCTTCACTACATCTGGGCCGGTGACGAACATGTATGAGGAGTCTTTGACCATCAGGATAAAATCGGTGAGGGCGGGGGAGTACACCGCGCCGCCGGCGCATGGCCCCATGATGGCGCTGATCTGCGGAATGACGCCGGAGGCCAGCGTGTTGCGCAGGAAGATGTCGGCATAGCCGCCGAGTGAGACCACTCCCTCTTGGATGCGTGCGCCGCCGGAGTCGTTCAGGCCGATGATGGGCGCGCCGTTCTTCATGGCCATGTCCATGATTTTGCAGATCTTCTCGGCGTGCACCTCGCCCAGCGAGCCTCCGAAGACGGTGAAGTCCTGTGAGAAGACGTACACCAGCCGGCCCTCCACCGTGCCCCAGCCGGTGACCACCGAATCCGAGAGATACTTCTGCCGGTCTAGCCCGAAATCGTGCGTGCGATGGGTGACGAAGGCGTCTATCTCGCGGAACGAGCCGCGGTCTACCAGCAGGTCAATGCGCTCGCGCGCCGTCAGTTTGCCGCGCTTGTGCTGGGCCTCGATCCGTTCCGGGCCTCCGCCTAACTTGCTTTGTTCGCGCAGTTGCCGAAGCTGTTGGATTTTCGGATCTGTGGTCATGGAATCTCCTTAAGGTGAGAATGGATAGGCAGAGTTCAACGGCAATTCCGAGCAGACAGCAACAAGCCCAGCACGGCCAGGAAAAATGCGTCGGAGGCCAGCGCCCAGGGCCAAGTCTCGCGTGCAAAGTCAGCCCGCGCCAGAACGAGCTGGTCGCACCAGCCATGAGCGAAATAGGCCGGGAGGATGAGGAAGGCAGCCCGGCGCGCCAAGAGCCATGAGCGCCAGAGTGCCCCCGCCAGAGCCGCCAGAACCAGCGCCCAGAACCCATGGCGCAGCAACAGGTAGGCCGGCGGCGCGGACAAGGGCAGCCGGCTGAGAAAGTCCCAGCGCGCGTAGACGCTGGTCGCGCCGAGCAGGTTGCAGGCAGACAGGCCGAGCAGGATTATACAGAGAAACGTGACGCGGCGAGGGCGGCGCATAACGGGTTGCAGGTTGAGAGGTGAATGGACTCTTTTGGAAATGGAATTCTCCAGACCGGGGCGATGGCATTGCCGTCGCTCAGGCTTTACTTCCAATTCCGAAGAGCTGATTTCAACCTGCCACCCGCAACACGATTTTGCCCATCACGTCGCCGCGTTCCAGCTTCTCGTGGGCGGCGCGGATCTCGGACAGCGGGAAGACGGAGTCGATCACCGGTTTAAGCTTGCCGGCGAAGACCAGATTCATGACGGTGGCGTATTCGGCGCGGGTGCTCATGGTAGACCCGATGAGGCTGAGATGCCGCGCGAACATGAAGCGATTGTCGAACTCGAACTTCGGGCCGCTGGTGTTGCCGACGGTGAGGATGCGCCCGCCCTTGCGCGCGGCACGCAGGCTGGTCATCATGGTGGCCGCGCCGACGTTGTCCACCACCACGTCCACGCCGCGCCGGTTCGTCAGCCGGAAGACCTCTTTGCCCCAGTCCACCTGCGAGCGGTCAATCAGCACGTCTGCGCCGAGCGAGCGCGCCAACTCCAGCTTGCGCGCGTCCGAGCCGACCACGTACACCGTGCAGCCGGCCAGCTTGGCAATCTGGATGGAAGCAGTGTTGACGCCGCCGCCCGCGCCGACGATGAGCACGCTCTCACCGGCCTGCAAACCGCCGCGTGTGATGAGCGAGTGCCAGGCCGTCTGATAGACCAGGCCGGCGGCAGCCGCTTGCTCAAGCGGAAAGGCCTCGGGCACGCGCAGGAGCTGCCGCGCCGGAACGACCACTCGCTCCGCAGCCAGGCCGGCCTTCGATTCGCCGAGCAGGTGCCAGCGCTCGCACAGATTGTCGCGGCCTGCCACACAGAAGTTGCACTCGCCGCAGCCGACATTGCTGTTGATGCAGACGCGATCGCCCGGCTGCCAGTCGCTAACGTGCGCGCCTACGGCGACCACCACGCCGGCGGCGTCCGAGCCGGTGATGTGCGGCAGCTCCAGCTTGAGGCCCGGCCAGCCGTCACGCACCCATTTATCCAGGCGGTTCATCGCCGCCGCTTTGACGGCCACCAACACCTCACCGGGGCCGGGGGGTGGCGGTTCGGGCAGGTCGCCGTACTCCATCACTTCGGGGCCGCCATGTCGGCGGAAGAAGGCAGCGTACATGAAATCTCCTAGCGGGGTCCTTCGACGGTGTACAGCCAGAACAAAGGCTGGCCGTTACGTTCATAGAACTGTTGCGAGCCGCCTTCGGGATAGGCGGCCTCGACCAGAGTGCGTTCTCCGTCGCGATGCGGCAGAAAGACAAAGAAAGTGCGACCTGTGATGGGCCATGTTGGCGGTTCGGTCAGCGGCTCGAGCACGTCGTGGCCTGTCACTTGCGGTGCGAGGAAGGGGTGTGTAGAAAAACCATAGTAGCCCATGCGCGGCGGCCCAAAGAAGTACACAACCGAACCGGGCGGCTGGTGAGCCAGATGGCCTGCCAGTATCGTGGCGATTTCAGTGTTCGGATCCCCTCGTCCCAGGTCAGGGATGTATTCTCTGAAGTAAAAGGACACTTCACGCACCATCGCCGCTGTCATGATCAGGCAAAGAATTGCGTAGACCCAGCGGCGCATCACCGGCCAGGCTTCGCTCGCCCAGCGCCCGAGCGTGCTCAGGCCGAAGGCGGTCACCAAGGTGGCAGCCGGTGCGGCAGCGACGTACCGTTGGCCGGCCGGGGTGCTTTCGGTGAGCGCCCCACCGGTGATGACGCCTGCCAGCCACAAGCCGAGCAACCAGGCACGTGGGTCGCGCAGCATGGTCAACAGCAGCAGCACGCCCACGATGAACGCTGGCGCGGACACCTCCAGCAGCATGGGCTTGCCGGCGTTGTACCAATAGCGCAGCGGAACGCCCGTGAAGGCCAGGGCCGAAGCATAGAGGTTGTTCCACGCCACGCGCCAGACGGGCAGTCCCGCCCGCTCGGCCTCCTGCACGAACCAGTTGCCATCGAGCATCACGCGTTTGACCGGCGCGGCATACTCCTCGGGATGATAGAAGTAAAACGAAGCGAGCGGGGCTACAACCACGATTGCGATCAGCGCGAGCCAGAAAACATCGGCCAGGCGTTGCCTAAGCGTTTCACGCTGGAAGAGCAGCGCCAACGCCAGCCAACCGAGCAGCACGAGCGGCAGCATCCGCGTGCTGACGTAGAAGTACTGAGCTAGGCCTAGAGTCAAGCCGGCCACCATGAACCAGATCCGGCGGCCTGTGTACCAGCCGCGCCAGAACGCGCCGAAGACGATGACTGCAAATAGGCCATCCCACACGTTTTGTAAGCCGATGCGACTGAAGTGGATGTGGTAGCCGAGTGTGCCCAAAAGCAGTGCGGCCAGTATGGCGGTGCCCCGACCAAACATCGGCCGGGCTAACCAGTACAAACCGACTACCGTGAGTGCTCCCGCGATCGCTGAGGGCGTTCGGAGCGCACCGTAGTCGTTGCCGCCCAGCCCAATAGCGGCTGCCGGGATGAGGAAATACAGTGACGGGAAAGAATACCAGCCGAGCGAGAAGAGATTGTCACGCTGACCGGTGAGGAACTCGACGCCGATGAGCGCCGCCGAGCCTTCATCGCCGGTCCAAGCCGCCGGGATAAAGGTGTTGTTGATCTGGCGCAATAGCAGAGCGCCGGCGCCGAGCGCTAGAACCGCCGCAACTTCAGCCCGGCTCCAGGGCGGTGCAAGCGATATGGCCGCACCGGTGTGCCGATAG
>JANWXR010000630.1 GCA_025057205.1 Anaerolineales bacterium
GTCAATCAGCGCCAGCGGGGTAAGCGCAAAGCGCAGCCGGCCCCAGACCGGGTGGGCGTAGCGTGGAACGACGGTGCAGGCCCACAGCCGCGCCAGGTATTCCACGGTGAACACGCCGACGGAGAAAACTTCAAAGGCATGTAGATAGAAGCCGAATTGCTGCTCGACGACGGCCACTGTGCCGATGATGGCGGCCAGCACGTTGAGAAAAATGAGAACGAGGAGGAACCAGTCGAACAGGTCATAGTGCGCCTGGCCATCCGCGGTCTGTTCCACTTCGAGCCAGCGCCACACGCGTTCTTTTAGGGTCATGTCGGCCCACCTATCTTTCACCACTCCGATCTCGACTTCGCTCAGTCTCTGGAGTTCATAAACCGGCGCTAACGACTGCGCACCACCGGCGCGTACAAGAGCCGAGCTGCATTGACATCCAGAAACCAGAAATGGCTCTCCGGCCTAGCTCCGACTCAGTCACCCGCCGCCGGCTCCACCAGGCCGGCCAGCTCGAACTCGCGCTCACACTTCAGGCATTGTGCCTGATTCTTGTT
>JANWXR010000631.1 GCA_025057205.1 Anaerolineales bacterium
CTGAGCACTTCTTTATTCCGCTACCGCTGAGGCGCATGCAAAACATACCGACCGCACCGTGACCTTTCGACTTCACTCAGGGAAGCGGTGTAGTTGAGTAGCAGAGGCGGGCTTCACCAGGAACGAGTATAACCGGATAGCTTGCGCGCAAAACATCTCGGCCGCACCTGGAGTGAATGCTGAACGAAGTCGAAGCGGCGGTCGAAGGGTTGGCACTTTTCCTGACAACCGTTACATGTACACAACCGGACAGTATGCACGCAAAACATGTCAACCGCACCCTAACCCTTCGGCTTCGCTCCGATGAGCGCGCTCAGGGGAGCGGCGGGCATCCTAGGAAGAAAAAAGAAAGTTATGTCGTGCTACTTTGGCGATACACCCTTTTTTCATTCGCCGGGGTGCGTCCGCGACTCATGATGCCTGAGCGGAGCCGAAGGGGCGGCACATTCCCTGACAACCTTTGCATGCACATAACGGATAAACTCAGGCGACTCGAACCCCAAAATGCGGTACAGTTAGGTCAAATTGACCGGGACAACGTGCGTAT
>JANWXR010000632.1 GCA_025057205.1 Anaerolineales bacterium
GCCTCTCGGCTGTTCCTGGGGGAGCACGTGCCTTGGCTGCGCTGGCTGGGCATTGCCGTCATCTGCGTTGGCATCCTGTTGGTGGCCCGCAGCGCCACGGGGCTGTGACCCCAGGGCCCAGGGCGCCCACCCTCGCATCCCCGCTCTGCCGCCTCAGACCGCGGCTGCCATCTGGGCCAGCGCAATGGCGCCGAGCACGCCGGCTCGGTTGCCCAGCCCCGGCGGCACGATGTACTGGTCCATCCCCTCGCGCACGGCCGGCGAGTCCACGTAGTTGTTCAAGAGCTCCTGGACGTAGCGCCGCACCAGGGGGAACATCTGCGGCTGGCCCATGACGCCCCCGCCCAGGATGATGCGCTGCGGCGAGAGGGTGCAGATGAAGTTGTTCAGAGCCAGGGCGATGTAGCGCGCCTCCAGGTCCCACGCCGGGTGGTCAGGGGGCAGGGTCTCGGCGCGCTGGCCCCAGCGGTCCTCGATGGCCGGCCCGCACGCCAGCCCCTCCAGGCAGTCGCCGTGAAACGGACAGCGGCCAGGGAAGGGGTCCTG
>JANWXR010000633.1 GCA_025057205.1 Anaerolineales bacterium
TTCCCACTCGTTGAGGCGGAACTGGTAGCGGAAGTCAGCGTCGGCCATGGCCGCCTGATGCGCCTTGGCGAAGGCGGGCATGAGGGTGCGGATGGCGGTTTGCAAGGTGCGATACTCGCGCGTGCTCAGGAAGCGCGGGCGCAAGACGGTACACAAAGGCCGGTCGCCGAAGTACAGGCCGCGCTTCCGCTGCTGCTCGGTGAGCTGCGCGTACGTGTCCGCCGCCGTCTGCGGGTCGAGCAGGTTGTGGTAATGGTCAATAGTTTCGCGGATTTCGTTCATCGCCATCGCCAGAAGTTTGGTAGAAAGTGGAAAGTAGAAAGTAGAAAGTAGAAAAAAGTAGACGGCGGCGTGAGTACTCACTACTTTCTACTTTCTATTCTCTACTCTCTACCCACTGTACTCTCAAGCATTGAACAGTTGCGACCATCTCAGTTCCTTCACCTGTGGTTGCGGCTCTTTAGCCAGCCGGATGCACAGATCGGCCATCTTCTCCACGCACCAGCGATGGTAGTCGTAACCGGTGGAGTTCACATCCATATCCG
>JANWXR010000634.1 GCA_025057205.1 Anaerolineales bacterium
CACGTTGACTGCCAAAAACATCATTGGCCGGTAGGGCCGGAGAAGCAGCTGCACTCCTTCCCGTGTGAACCAGATTAGAACCAACACCAAGCCCGCCATAATCCCGGCTTCATGGGTGAAGGGAGCCAGCGCAGCGCACAAGAGGGCCAGACCCAACCAGCGCTGCCGGCGGGTTTGGATAAACCGATTAATGGCCAGTGCACCACTCAACACCAGGCCGGTTACGAGGGGGTGCGTCGCCGCGGCAAAATGTGGCACGGGTTGAGCACCAAACGGATAGACTGCAAAGAGCGCGCTCCCTGCAAGCATTACCACCCCCGACCCCCTGGCGCCTGCGACTTTCCGAAATTGAGCGGTTGTGGCCACCAGGTTCCCTGCCAATCGTCCCACGGCGACGCTGTTGAAGATATGGACGGCAAGCATCAGACCGTGAGGCAGAGTTGTTGCCCCAAAAGGTAGAAGTTCAAATAGAACTGATTCAACCTTTTTCTGCAAAGACATGCCGCAGATTGATTAGGGCAAAGGCGATATGATGAGCGCCTAAG
>JANWXR010000635.1 GCA_025057205.1 Anaerolineales bacterium
GCCGGCGCAAGTCGCCCCGGCGCGGCTGCCTCGAGCACATCTTCCTCGAACTGGTCAGCCTACCCGAACTGGCCGCGCATCCGAACTTCTCGCTGGAGGTGGCGCTGGTGCGCGAAGAGGAGCGGCGCGCGCCTGCAACCCGCAACCGGCGCCGGCGCAAAGAGTGGCGCACCGTAGACCGCGTGCTGCTGGAGGTGCTGGACTTCGAAGTCTTCGAGGCCCCCGCCGACTACGCCCACCGCTTTCTGCCCGAGGCCCTGCCGCAGCCGTTCACCAGCCGCGAGCTGGCGCGCGCCCTCGGCCGGCCACATTATCTTGGGCAGAAGGCGACCTACTGCCTACACCGGATGGGCCTGCTGGAGGAAGCCGGGCGGCGCGGGCGGGCAAAACTCTGGCGGCGGGCTTCGTAGCGATCCGCAACGGGCCGGTCACTCCCAGCCCGGCGTCGCAGCACCGGCGGCATCCACCCAGAACGGCGCCCACGCCAGCGCGACCAGCTGCACGTTGATATCGGCCTTGCGGGGCTTGATCGTCAGCGTCTCCA
>JANWXR010000636.1 GCA_025057205.1 Anaerolineales bacterium
GTACGCCGTACTCAAGAGCTATGCCGACCCGGAACAAATCCCGGCCAGCCGCATCCGGCCCACCGCCGGCGTCGTCACCTGGCTGCTCGACCGCGCCGCCGCCAAACTGCTCACGTAGCGCCGCCTTGCAGCACGCTGTTGTTGCCATGACTCCACTGCAAAATTCGCAATCTCGCCGCGAAGACACGAAGAGCGCAAAGGATTCGTCCTCGTGTTTTGTGTTTTCCTTCGCGCCTTCGCGGTTCGAATCCCATAACAACACAAATAGCTTCGCGACTCTCTTCGCGCCCTTTGCGCCTTCGCGGTTCAAATCAAGCAACCTAACCGCAAAGACACCAAAAGCACGAAGGGCTTCGCGACCTTCTTCGCGTCCTTCGCGCCTTCGCGGTTCAAACGGTCTTTTTCAGGTGTAGCCCGCCATGTCTGCTTTTCACATTAGCCACGGCGTTTGCCGCAATGATATTCTTCTAGGACTTACGCAGTTGCCATAAGTGTTTTAGACTAGCGGGTATGAACCCTGCCAAATGCGACGCACTTGACTAC
>JANWXR010000637.1 GCA_025057205.1 Anaerolineales bacterium
CCAGTATTGTGCGCGAAGCCATCCGCGCCTATTTGGCCCGCCCACTTTACATGCTTCCGTCAACTGCGTAACTCCTAGACTGATCCTGCTCTACTCTCTACTTTCCACCTTCATGGCCCCCCTGTCCACCCGCTCTACCTCTCCCAACGTTCTGAGCGCGCTCTCCACTTTCCTATACAACCACCCGCGGCTGATGTTGGCGCTGTTGCTCGCGCCGCCGTTGCTCTGGCTGGGCGTGGTCTATCTCGGCTCGCTCTTTGCCCTGCTGGTGCAGAGCTTCTTTTCGATTGACGCCTACACCGGGCGGGTGGTGCGCTCCTTCACGCTGAGCACTTACGCCGAGCTGCTCCAGCCGGCCAACGTGGACATCTTCCTGCGCACAACGGCAATGGCGGCGGCGGTGACGGTGGCCTGCGCCGTGATGGCCTTCCCGCTCGCTCATTACATGGCGCACTACGCCGGCAGGCGGCTCAAGGCCATCTTATATCTGGCCGTGGTATTGCCGCTCTGGTCGAGCTACATCGTGCGCGTGTATGCCTGGAA
>JANWXR010000638.1 GCA_025057205.1 Anaerolineales bacterium
CTCGGCCCAGTCCAACTTCGGCAGGGCGGCGCGCAACCGGCGCAGGCCGGCGCGCTCTACCGGCACCACACCGAGCGGGGTCGCGTAGCCGGCGTGTGCGCTTGTCAGCACCGCCGCGTCGTCATGGAAATGGCTCGGGCACACAATGACAACTGTCTGAACATCCATCCCTTGCACGGCCTTGAACGCGCAGGCCGCTACCGGCCCGGAGTATCTCAGCCCGGCATGTGGCGCAATCAATCCGATGATGCTTTGGGGAAGTCCTTCGGGGCGGGCCGCTTCAAGATAGGCGCTCACGACGCGCTTCAGTTCGCGGGCCGTGCCGGGATACCAGCGACCGGCAATGGGAGATGGCCGGATGTCCATATTGCGACTTACGAAAAAGTGCGCTCGGCGAGGCAAAAAAGTGCACTTTGATTGTAGGCCGGTGACCGGTGAAGGTCAACAACGTTGATGGAGGGGGTGCATTCCAGATTATTGGCCGCTCCTTCGACGTGCTTCGCGACTGCGAAGCCACGGCCCGCAGAAAACTGCGGGCCTT
>JANWXR010000639.1 GCA_025057205.1 Anaerolineales bacterium
TCCAGCCCCGAGGGGATGTCCACCGCCAACACCGGTCGTCCCGCGGCATTGATCGCGGCGATGGCCTCCGCCCAGGGAGCGGGCACCGGTCCCCGCAACCCGGTGCCAAACAACGCATCGACCACCCAGTCGGCGCCCGCCAACGCCGCCGCCAACTCCCCAGCCCCCGGCCACACCCGCACCGCCAAGCCGGAGCGCTGCACGATGCGAAAGTTGGTCGCCGCGTCGCCGCTCAGCTCCGCCGGGTCCGCCAACAGCAAGACCTGCACCCCGACGCCGCGATTGTCGAGGTGCCGGGCGATCACCAGGCCATCGCCGCCGTTGTTCCCCTTGCCGCAGGCGATGACCACCGGACCTCGCGCCCCCAGCCGCACCAGCAACTCGGCCGCGCCTCGACCGGCGTTCTCCATCAACACCACGCCCGGCACGCCGAATTCCTCGATGGCCCGGCGGTCCAGCTCCCGGACTTGGGCGCGGCTCAGTCGCATGGTCGGCGTCGCGGCCGTCAGCCGGCCCCTCCTCCAACGTGCACCGTGGCC
>JANWXR010000063.1:0-10111 GCA_025057205.1 Anaerolineales bacterium
GGACGAAGGCGGAGCCGCTCGGCGGCGCGGAGGCGGCCAAGCTGGCGATGTGGCTCTATCTGGGCACCGAGACCATCATCTTCGGCGGGCTGCTCGCGCACATGGTGTATCTGTGGTTGCGCGACCCGGATATCAACCATGCGCTGCATCATCTTGACGCCCTGCTTATCGTCTCGGTCAACACCTTCTTCCTGCTGACCAGCAGCCTGTGTGTGGTGCTGGGCTTGGCCGAGATTCAGAAGGACAACCGCCTTGGGCTGGCGCGCTGGCTCGGCGCGACGGCGTTCCTCGGGGCGACGTTCGTTGGCATCCAGGCTTACGAATACTCCAAGCTGATCCACGAAGGGATTACGGTCACCTCCAGCCAGTTCGGCATGGGCTTTTTCTTCCTGACGGGCTTTCACGGCCTACACGTGCTGGTTGGCGTGCTCTGGGCCTTGGTCTTGATTGTGCACACGCTGCGCGGCGGCTTCACGCAGCATGAGCACATGGGCTACGAGGTCTTCGGCCTGTACTGGCACTTCGTGGACGTGGTCTGGATTTTCATCTTCACCCTGGTCTATCTGATCTGACGCTTATGGAACACACACACGCCCCCGCTGGCCGCGCCGCCGGGAAGTCACATCACCCGCCGGCCTCGGTTTATATCAACGTCTTCCAGTGGCTATTTGCATTCACCATTATTGAGTTATTGGTGTCATTTCTGCCATCCGCACTGGACTCGGTCAAAGTGCCGCTGCTGGTTCTTTTTGCAATCCTAAAAGCTTCGCTGGTGGTGATGTTCTACATGCACCTCCGCTACGACCGCCCGTTGTACACGGTCATCTTGCTGATCGGGGTCTTCTTCGCAGTGCTAATCGGCTCGTTCCTGCCCTTCATACAGCGGTAGATGCGGTAGGGGCACGGCACCGCTGGGCAGTGCCGGTTCAGCCCTTTTGGCCGGTCGGAGGTAGTCTGCCTGCGCTGCCGAGCGGGATCGCGCCTTCGCCGGTCCCGCGTTAACGCGTCCAGCGGCTCGCCCCGCGTCCGTTTCCCGGCAATTTCAGGCGCAGAAATTCCTCAAGAAAATTTAAGTCAGGGGTATTGACTTCCTCCCCAAAGTTGCGCTATTCTGCAATTCCCATGTGCAAAATATGGGGGTAGCTAAAATTATAGGCGCCATATGTGGCGTTTTTATAGCTTCATTGGCCGATAGCCAATATAGTGGACATCTGTTCCGCCCAGCCCAATTTCCCATGCGTTGCCCGTACTGCTCCGCCGCCGACTCCAAGGTGATTGACACCAACCACGACGCTAAGGGCGGTGTGCGCCGGCGGCGCGAGTGCCTGGCCTGCCGGCAGCGCTTCAGCACCTATGAGCGTGCCATCCTCGCCACCCCGCTCATTATCAAGCAAGATGGCACGCGCGAGGAGTTCGACCGCGAAAAGCTGGCACGCGGTATCCGCATCGCCTGCGCCAAGCGCCCGGTGTCCGCTGCCGACATCGAGCGTCTGATCGGCGAGATCGAGGCCACCCTCCAGACGATGAGCAAGGCCGAGGTCTCCAGCCGCGTCGTCGGCGACATGGTCATGGCCGGCCTCAAGGAACTCGACCTGATTGCCTACATCCGCTACGCCATTGTCTATCTCGGCCTAGACGATCTGAAGGCCGTGCGCGACGAAATCAACCGCCTACTGGAAAGCTGAGAGTCAGATGGCGCTGCGCGGACGAGTCGCGCGCCGTTTCTGACCTCTTTACTTTAGTTTGGAGGAACACGATGCTCAAAGGCTCTCAGACGCATACCAACGGTAACGGCCACACCAATTCCCGGCCCAGCCTGTTCCCCGAACTGCGGGTGACGCCGGCGACCATCGTCAAGCGCGACGGGCGCGTCGTGCCGTTCGACAGTGAGCGCATCGAGCGCGCCATCGGCAAGTGCTTCGCCAGCCTCGGCTACAAACCGGTCACGCCCATCCCCGACCTGACGCGGCAGGTCGTCAACATCGTCGCTGCCAAGTATCAGCAGCCGACCGTGGAGCAGGTACAGGACATCGTCGAGATGGTGCTGCAATCGGCGGGCGAGTACGAGGCTGCCAAGCATTACATTCTCTACCGCGCCGAGCACGCCAAGATGCGCAAGGAGCGCCCCATCCCCGAAGAAGTGCGCCGCGCCTTCGCCGAGTCGGATGTCTACTTCCCAACGCAGCTGCAGAAGTTCCAGTTCTACGACAAATATTCACGCTTCAACTATCAACTCGGCCGACGCGAGACGTGGATCGAGACGGTGGACCGCGCGGTGAATTACCTGCACGAGTTGGCCAGCGACCGCTTGCCCGCCGCCACCTACGACCGCATCCGCCGCGCTATCCTGGAGATGCGCGCCATGCCCTCGATGCGCCTGCTGGCGATGGCCGGCGAGGCCGCGCGCCGCAACAACATCACCATCTACAACTGCTCGTACCAGCCGGTCGAGTCCATCGATGCGTTCGTCGAAGCATTGATTATCTCGATGAGCGGTTGCGGCGTGGGCTTCTCCGTCGAGCGCAAGTATGTGGAGAATTTCCCACGCATCAAGCGGCAGTTGGGCAAGAAGCCGGTGACCTTTGTGGTGGCCGACTCGGCCGAGGGCTGGGCCGACGCGCTGCGCTTCGGCCTGCAAACCTGGTTCGAGGGCGGCGACGTGAAATTCGACCTGTCGCAACTGCGACCCGCCGGCGCGCCGCTGCGCACCAAGGGCGGGCGCGCCTCCGGCCCCGAGCCGTTCCGTGTGATGCTCGACTTCGTGCGCGCGCGCATCCTGGCGCGGCAAGGCTCCTTCCTGCGCCCGCTCGACGCGCACGACATCATGTGCGCAGTGGGCAACGCCGCAGTCAGCGGCGGCGTGCGGCGTACCGCCATGATTTCGCTCTTCGACGCCGATGACGACGAGATGCGACTGTGCAAGAGCGGCGACTTCGAGCGTGAGAACAGCCAGCGCTGGAACGCCAACAACTCCGCCGTCTGGCTTGACGGTAGCCTAACACAGCAGGAGTTCATCCGACACTTCCTGGAAATGGTCGAATCCGGTCGTGGCGAGCCGGGCATCTTTAACCGCGCCGCCGCCAACAACCTCAGGCCCGCCCGCCGTGCCGCGGCGGAGTTCGGCACCAACCCGTGCGGCGAAATATTGTTGAGACCCTGGGAGTTCTGCAACCTGACCGCCGCCGTGGCGCGGGTGGACGACACCTTCGAGACGCTGCGCGAGAAGGTCGAGGTCGCTACCATTATCGGCACCATCCAGTCGCTGGCCACGCACTTCCCCGGCCTGCGCCCCATGTGGAAGCAGAACTGCGAAGAGGAGCGACTGCTCGGTGTGGACATCACCGGCCAAATGGACAGTCCCATCGCGCAGGATGCGGAGGTGAAGGCCCGGCTCAAACAAATCGCCATCGAAGTGAATCGCCAGGTCGCGGCGCAGCTCGGCATTAACCCCAGCGCCGCCATCACCTGCGTCAAGCCGAGCGGCAACTCATCGCAGCTGTTGGACTGCTCCTCCGGCCTGCACGCGCGCTGGGCGCCGTACTACATCCGCAACGTGCGCGTGGCCGCCCACTCGCCCATCTTCAAGGTGCTGCGGGACGCCGGCGCGCCGATGGACCCGGAGAACGGCCAGACCGCCGAGAACGCCAACACCTGGGTGGTGCACTTCCCGGTGAAGGCGCCGCCGGGCGCCATCACCCGCAACTCGCGCTCCGCCGTGGAACAATGCGAGTACTGGCTGCAAAACAAAATCTATTGGACCGAGCACAACCCCTCCTGCACCATCACCTACCGCCCGGATGAGGTGATTGACCTGATGAAGTGGGTGTGGGAGCATCGCGACCAGATCGGCGGCCTGAGCTTCCTGCCCGCCTTCGACGCCAACTATGCCCAGATGCCGTACGTCGAAATCTCTCAGGAAGAGTATGAGCGGCTAGCAGCGAAGTTCCCGGTGATTGACTTTGCCAAGCTGTATTACTACGAGGACGAAGACCTGACGACAGCGGCGCAGGAGCTGGCCTGTGTCGCCGGCGTGTGCGAAGTGGACTTCGGCAGTAAGTGAGCGACGCGCTCCAAGTCGGTTCCGTCAGGAGAGCGCCCGGCTGACCCAACCGGGCGCTTTTTTGTGACCAGACGCTACTGCACGGGCGCCCGGCGCTCGCTTCGCGCCACGCCTAATTTTCAAACCAAAAACTCCGGCAGAATCCAAGCAAGAAATGCCGTGTTCGGTAGTAAAATCATGGCGTGGAGTTTCGGGCCGGCGCATGTTGAAGACCAGTGAGTGGATTGGCCGTGAGCTAAACGGCTACACCATCGTCGAATTGATCGGCTCGGGCAGCATGGCGGATGTGTTCCTCGCCCGCCAGCCGAGCATGAACCGCTGGGTGGCCGTCAAGGTCCTCTCCGGCGCGCTCATCAGAGATAGCCAGTTCGTCGCCCGCTTCCGGCAGGAAGCGCAAATCGTGGCGGCGCTTGAGCATCCCCACATCCTGCCCGTCATTGATTACGGCGAGGCCGAGGGCACGCCCTATCTGGTGATGCGCTACGTCAGCGGCGGCACCTTGCAGGACCTGTTACAGAAGGGGCCGTTGCCGCCCCAGGATGTGTTGCGTTACCTGACCGAGATCGGCCAGGGGCTGGATTATGCACACAGCTTGGGCGTCATCCACCGTGATATCAAGCCCAAGAACATCCTGCTCGATACGCGCGGCAACTCCTTCATCTCGGATTTCGGTCTGGCCAAGATCGTGCGCGGCGGCAGCCTGACGCACAGCGGCGTGGGCATGATCGGCACGCCGCACTACATGAGCCCCGAGCAGGGCCGGGGCCAGGCCGTGGACGGCCGCAGCGATCTGTATTCGCTGGCCGTCATTCTGTACGAGATGCTCACGGGCCGCGTCCCGTTCGACGCCGACAGCGCTGTGGGCATCGTCATGCAGCATATCAGCGACCGCGTGCCATCGGTCTCGCGCTTCAACGGCAACCTGTCGCCCAAGCTGGATGAGGTCATGGCGCGCGCGCTGGCCAAGAACCCTGATGAACGTTACCAGACGGCGCACGACCTAACGCAAGCCGTGGCCGAGGCCTTCGGCGCCAGCGTGGTCACCGGCCCGGTGCTGAGCCGTCCGGTAGTTCCGTTGACAACTCGCGCGCCGGCGATGCGCCGACGGAGCGTTGTCTGGCCGATAGCCATCGGTGGTGGAGTGCTGGCGCTGATTGCCGGAGCCGTGCTGTGGGGGTCCGGCGTCCTGACCGCTTCCGACCCCACGCCGACTGCCACGATGACAGCGCCTGCAGTGGCAATGGCGACTAGCACGCCCCCGCCTCCTACTCACACAGCCACACCCACCGAGCTGCCATTCACGCCAACCGCCGCCACCCCCACGGCAACGCAGGCGCAGGTTGCCGTCGTGCCGTCTGCCACCGTGTCGCCGGGCGTGGTCGTGTCTCCCAAAGACCGGATGGAGCTGATCTTCATCCCGCCGGGAGAGTTCCTGCTTGGCGCAGCGGACGATGACCGTAATGCCGAGCCGTTCGAGAAGCCGCAACTGCGCGTGTACCTGAACGGCTTCTGGATTGACAAACACGAAGTGACCATGGGCCAGTTTCAGGACTTCGTCAACGAGACCGGCTATCAGACGACTGCACAAAACCCGGTCGGCAGTTTTGGCGAGTACGTGGATTGGGGAGGCCTGGTATTTGCCCCGACCGAAGTGCGCTTTGTGTTGAACGCCACCTACCTGCTGCCGGAAGGGCCGGGCACAGAGCCGGCCACGGCCTTTTCGCCGGCGGTGCAGGTGAGCTGGCGGGACGCGCAGGCCTACTGCCGCTGGGCGGGGCGACGCCTGCCCACCGAAGCGGAGTGGGAGAAAGCGGCGCGTGGCGACGACGGCAGGTTGTATCCCTGGGGCAATATCTTTGATAAGACGGACGGGACGCGTGCCAATTACTGTGACCGCAACTGCCGCTTCATTCAGCGCAATCCCGAAGCCGACGACGGCGCGACCCGGCGCCAGGACGTGGGCAAGTATCCCGCCGGCGCCAGCCCCTATGGCGTGCTCGATATGGCCGGCAATGTGCAAGAGTGGGTGGATGCGCTGTTTGATAACCGCGGCTATTTCCGTTTTCCAACCCCCAACCCGAACGGCACCGAGTATGTGGTGCGCGGCGGCAGCTGGCTCGACAAGGCCGAGGGGATTCGCACCACGGCCAAGACCAAATATCCGCCCTACGTACGCAACAACATCACCGGCTTCCGCTGCGCCGCCGATGCCCCCTGACGCCCGCACCGTTCCTTAAAACTCCGTTTGACAACAGGGTAGGACTATCGTCTCGATTGACGCTCGTCTTGGCTTCATGCTATCTTGCGGCCACGACGTTGAAGAGTTGTTAATGAACGCAGTGGACTGAACAAAACGCTTCGCCAGCTGCCGTCACCTGCGGCCTGGCGATTTTTATTGGCCAGGCCTGACAGCTACCTATTGGTCAGGCCGGTAGCTTTCAATCCAACCAACCTGGATTCATCGGGAGGAACCGAACGTATGAGTGAGCGCGTTACCGGGGTCGTCAAGTGGTTTAGCCGGGTCAAGGGCTATGGCTTCATCAGCCCAGACGGCGGGACGAAGGATGTCTTCGTCCACTATTCGGCCATCGTGGGCGAGGGCTACCGCAACCTGAAGGAAGGCCAGCGCGTCGAGTTCATCATCGAACAGACCGAGAAAGGCCCGCAGGCAGCGCAGGTGGTAGCGCTTAGCCCGAACGGCAAGAAATAGATTCCTTCTAGGACTCACGCTGTTGGCGAGGGTTGCTGCCATATCTGGCAAACTTCCGGTGGGCGTGACCGCCGCATATGTGGCAGCACGGGTGAGTCCACTGAAAAAACTATGATCTCACCGCGAAGCCGCGAAGAGCGCGGCGAACAGCGCCAAGGATTCGCTTTTTGTTTTTCTTAGCGTTCTTGGCGTCTTCGCGGTTCAAATGGACTTTTTTTTCAGTGCACTCATGGGTGCAACTGCGTAACTCCTATCCTTCTCGGCTCTATGTCGGGGCCGCCCGTTTTACACGCGCGGCGTCATCGTCCGCGCCCGTCCACTCACTATGTGATCCGCCGGCAGATCCCTGCGCTGCAGCCCGGATGAATGCGCAGTCGCGCAACCTTTGCTGCCTCAACAGATAGTGGTCTATCCTGCCGAGACGCCCCATAGGGCGTCTTTGCTTTTTGGGCTCTCCCGGCCATAGCGGGGGTTGGTACACGGATGGCACGGATGAGCACGGATGGCGCAGAGCTTTCCTACAAGGGTCTGTATCCGTTCGTCCCATCGGTGCGCGCCTTTCCTGCCGAACTCGGCAGAGCCGTTTTTCTTGGCGTTCTTGGCGTAGAGCCAGGGGTGATTGACACAGCGAAACGAATGTTCTATCATGCCGGGCAGAATGGAAGCGCTTGAGAAGCTTGAGCTAATCGGCAGCCAGATGAGCCTGGAACCGGCGGAGGACGCCGATGCCGTCGCTCGCCCCCCTGGCCTTGTGCACCTCCCCTCCCTCAGCGGTGGAGGCCTACGCGAAGCCTTGCCCGGCAGCCTGGCAGATCCCGGCCTGCACGGGCGCGGAGCGTGCGGGCACTCTCCGGCGGAGATGCGGGCCGCGATGCAGGCCGTGACCCGCGGCGGCGGCGACCCCGCACCCTCCTTGGAACGCAAGAAGCATTCGCTCGGCATCTCGCACGCGACCCTGCCCGATGGCCGCAAGATGCCGATGCTCAAGACCCTGCTCACCTCGGCCTGCGAGCGCGATTGCTACTATTGCCCCTTCCGCGCGCGCCGCAACTTTCGCCGCGCCACCTTCAAGCCGGAGGAGATGGCGCAGGTGTACATGCAAATGCACCGGGCCGGCGCGGTCGAAGGGCTGTTTCTCAGCTCCGGCGTAGCGGGCGGCGGCGTACGCACGCAAGACCGCCTGCTGGACACGGCGGACATCCTGCGCCGCCGCTACGAATATCGCGGTTATCTCCATCTCAAGCTGATGCCGGGCGTCGAGCGCGAGCAGGTGCGGCGCGCCATGCAGCTGGCCGACCGCGTCTCGATCAATCTGGAAGCGCCCAGCACCGAGCGGTTGGCGAAGCTCGCGCCGCACAAAGTCTTCGTCGAGGAGCTGCTGGAGCCGCTCAAGTGGGCGCACCAGATTCGGCAGACGGAAGCGCCGCAAGGTGCTGTGTTCGGACGGTGGCCATCGCTGGTGACGCAGTTCGTGGTGGGCGCCGCAGGCGAGAATGACCTCGAAATCCTGACCACGACCGCTTACCTGACGAAGCAGCTGCGTCTGGCGCGCGTGTACTTCTCCGCCTTCAGCCCGGTCCCCGATACTCCGCTGGAGAACCTGGCGCCGGAGAACCCGTGGCGCGAGCACCGGCTGTATCAGGCCTCGTTCCTCCTCCGTGACTACGGCTTTGAACTCGAAGACCTGCCCTTCACGCCGCAGGGCCGTTTGCCTCTGGAGATGGACCCAAAGCTCGCCTGGGCGCAGCAGAACCTGCAGGACGCGCCGCTGGAACTGAACCGCGCCGACCGGGGCGAACTGCTGCGTGTCCCCGGCATCGGGCCGAAAGGGGCAGACGCGATCCTGGCCGCGCGGCGCAAGGGCCGCCTGCGCGACCTGCGCGACTTGAAGGCGCTCGGCATCCTGGCCGCACGCGCCGCCCCATTCATCCTGCTGGATGGCCGCCGGCCTGCCTATCAGCCGGCGTTGCTCTAGCGAGGCAAAGAGTCCACTTCAAAACTACGATCTCACCGTGAGGCCGCGAAGAGCGCGGCGAATAGCGCAAAGGACTCGCTCTTGCTTTTGTGTGCACGCAAAACATGTCAGCGGCACCCTGAGCGGAGCAAAGCACAGTCGAAGGGGCGCACGTCCCCTGACAACCTTTGTGTGTACGCTTGCTTTTCTTAGCGTTCTTAGCATCTCCGCGTACTCTGCGTACTCTGTGCGCTTCGCAGTAAATCGGGCTTTTTACAGGGGAGCCACAGACTCTTTTCTGTGAAAATCGGCGTAACCTGTGGAGCGGCCGGGACAACAAGCGATTACAAATTCAGATACAATTACCGGCGCGGGAGAGGACCTCTCCCGCGAACCGTGTATGGATAAGTCCCGTATCCGCAACTTTTGCATCATCGCGCACATAGACCACGGCAAGTCCACGCTCGCCGACCGGTTGTTGCACCTCACCGGCACCGTGCCCGACCGTGACACCACCGAGCAAATCCTCGACTCGATGGATTTGGAGCGCGAGAAGGGCGTCACTATCAAGGCCTCCGCCGTCCGCATGCGTTACCTCGCCGCCGACGGCAACGAGTACGAGTTGAACCTGATCGACACCCCCGGCCATGTGGACTTCGCCTACGAGGTCAGCCGGGCGCTGGCGGCCTGCGAGGGCGTGGTGCTGGTGGTGGACGCCACGCAAGGCATCGAGGCGCAGACGCTGGCCAACCTCTACCTGGCGCTCAACGCTGGGTTGGAAATCATCCCCGTCATCAATAAGATTGATTTGCCCTCGGCGCGCGTGGACGAGGTGAGGGCCGAGGTCGTCAACCTGCTGGGCGGCTCGGAGGAGGACGTCATCCCCATCTCGGCGAAGGAGGGGACGAACGTGCCCGCCGTGCTGGAGGCGGTGGTGCGCCGTGTGCCCCCGCCGAGGGGCGACCCGGACGCGCCGCTGCGCGCGCTCATCTTCGACTCGCATTACGACCCATACAAGGGCGTGGTCGCCTATGTGCGCGTGGTGGATGGCCAAATCCGTAAGGGCGATCGCTTCAAGCTTATGGCCACCGAGGTGACCGGTGAGCCGGTGGAGATCGGCACCTTCACGCCGCAGATGACGGTGACCGGCGAGCTGACCGCCGGCGAGGTGGGCTACGTGGCCACCGGCCTGAAGACCGTGCAGCAGTGCCGCGTGGGCGATACGCTGACGCGCGCCGACCAGCCCGCACGCGAGCCGCTCCCCGGTTACCAAAAGATCAAGCCGATGGTCTTCGCCGGAATCTACCCAGTAGAGGGCGAGGACTATCAGGCCCTCAAGGACGCGCTGGAGAAGTTGCAGCTCAACGACGCCTCGCTAGTCTTCGAG
>JANWXR010000063.1:10121-10427 GCA_025057205.1 Anaerolineales bacterium
CCGGAGACCTCCCAGGCGCTCAATTTCGGCTTTCGCTGCGGGTTCCTCGGTCTGTTCCACATGGAGATTGTGCAGGAACGGCTGGAGCGCGAGTACGGCCTCGACATCATCGCCACCGCCCCCTCGGTGGAGTACGAGGTGCGGCTGACCAACGGCGAGGTCAAGCGCATTGACTCGCCCGCCGACCTGCCCGACCCGTCGCAGATTGAGGCCATCTGCGAGCCGTGGATGCGCATCGAGATTTTCACGCCGGAGACCTACTATGGCACGGTGATGGACCTGGTGACGAAGAAGCGCGGCCAGTTC
>JANWXR010000640.1 GCA_025057205.1 Anaerolineales bacterium
AAGACGCCTCCGCCCTGGCCGAGCAGCTGCTGGACGTGCTGTACGATTTGGAGGAGGACGAGTAGGTTGCGGAGCGCCGTGGAAAGCGCCACGCCTTACGCCTCGCCAAAGACTTCACGCAAGCGTTCAGACGGCCGCTGCCTCCGGCGGATAGGAAGTGGATAACCTGCCGGCGTAATAGCCGCTTTTCGTTTCGAAAATCCGCCGAAACTCGGAACGAGTTGCGCACCGGGTAAGCGGTTATATACTCCGGCAAAAGCGCACGCTGCTGAGGGAACACCATGAGCGTGTACAGGGCGTCGTATGGGCCAGCCGATACCGGAACGCTCCAGACAGCGGGTTGACGATGACATCCAGGGGTGGCTGGCCAGCTGGGATTTTTACGGCAATCCTTTTGGAAGTTGGGAGGCCGAAGCGGAGCCGTGGCTGGAGCGATATTTCGTTCGGCGCCCGCTCTATGAACAACTGCTCCTGGGGCGCAGGTCTACCTTGATCTTCGCGCCCAGGGGCGGCGGAAAGACGGCGACGCGGCTGATGA
>JANWXR010000641.1 GCA_025057205.1 Anaerolineales bacterium
CGTGCCTTCAACAAAAGGGAGTCTGTAGAATTGTCTTTGAGCAACCATTTTGGCTGCGAAGGCTTTGAATCCACGAAGTCACACGAACGAACACGAATAAACACGAAGAAATTTGTGTGCCCTTCGTGTAACTTCGTGCCCTGGCTCGCGCGCTGGATGCTCCGACCCGCCTCGACCCGCGCCGCGCCGGGGCCGTGCCGTCAACAAGAGGGAGTCTGTAGAATTGCCTTTGAGCAACAATTTTGGCTGCGGAGACTTTGAATCCACGAAGTCACACGAAGGAACACGAATAAACACGAAGAAATTTGTGTATCCTTTGTGTAACTTCGTGCCCTTCGTGGACTCTTTCGATTGCGATTGAGGGCTGCGCTATGCTGACGAGCGCTCTCGGTGTTGTTGGCTTGCCAAACTTTGCGCCCTTCGTGCCTTTGCGGTGAAGGCTGCATGATCATTGCTCTCATTGACTACGGCATCGGCAACTTGCGCTCTGTGCAAAAAGCGCTGGAGCATGTCGGCGCGCGGGTGGCGCTCACCGACG
>JANWXR010000642.1 GCA_025057205.1 Anaerolineales bacterium
TGGCGAAACTCTTTTCGAGGAGGGGCAACCGGCCACGGCGCTCTACCTGCTGACCGAGGGCGTGGTGGAGCTTTGGTACATCGTCACCGATAAGCACGAGCAGGGCCTGCGCCGGGAGTGGTACATCTGTGACATCAACCCCGGCGAGTTGACGGGCATCTCTGCCGTCATCGAGCCGTATATGTACACCTCGACGGCGCGGGTAACTCGCCCGGCCAACCTGATCCGACTGGATGCGCAAGCGTTGCGCGAACTGTGCCAGAAGGATTGCGCTCTAGGGTATGGACTGATGCGCCAGATTGCGCGCGCAGCCATGGAGCGTCTGAACGACACGCGCGTCCAGCTGCTGGCGGCGCGGGCCTGACGACGCGCTGCCGATGACGGCCAGGGGGATTGAACTGCGTGACAAGCCCGGTTTCCGCAGGCCGGCCCTGTCGCGTCTTTCTACACCTGGCCCCGTTTAGCTGAAACCGGACGACTGTCACTGTGTGCATGCAAAGGTTGTCAGGGAACGTGCCGCCCCTTCGTCCTTCGGCG
>JANWXR010000643.1 GCA_025057205.1 Anaerolineales bacterium
CAGTGGCAGCCGCATCCTGAGCGGAGCAGGCCGCTTTTGCCCGCGCAGTCGAAGGAGCGGCTGACATGTTTTGTGAGCACACTGTAGTCGAAGGGGTAGCCAATAATCGAAAATGCACCCCTGACTAAGGCAATCCAAGTGGGGGATTATCTGCCGGCGAGTGCGCGTCAATCGCAGGCTTTGAACCGAGTCGGGTTGCACATTAGGCTCTTTTGCAGGAAACTTAATCTACTCTTTAACTAGCTTAGGTAGCTTGATATGAGCAACGAATATCCTGCACTCAAACGTATGCCGAAAATCCTCCTAATCGAAGATGAAGCGACCGTGCGCGACACGCTCGCCCTCAACCTACGCAACGACAACCATGAGGTCATCGTGGCCGGCGACGGCGCCGAGGGGTTGCGCCTGGCACGCGAACAGTCACCCGACCTTATCATCCTCGACCTGATGCTCCCGGAGCTAGACGGCCTCTCCGTATTCCGGATGCTGCGGCGAGACTCGAACGTGCCCATCATCATGCTCACGGCGCGCGGCAC
>JANWXR010000644.1 GCA_025057205.1 Anaerolineales bacterium
CGGGGTCTGGCTCAAACGCGCGCCAGCCCGTAAACGCCGATCAGCAGCAGGTAGAACAAGACCGAGACCGCCGTCTGCCGCAGGCCGATGACCATCGGCTTTACGCCGACCGGTGGTCGCCACAGCCCGCCGTAGAGCGCCTCGCCCAGCATCAGCAGGAAGGGCAGCACGGCCCACACCGGGATCCAGCCCAAGCCGGCCAGCCCGGCAGCGACCATGACGTTCGCTGCGTTGTAGAGCGTCGAGCGCCGGCTCAGCCGCAGTCGCTCGCCCAACTCCGGCGCAGCTTTCATCCGGCGATACTCCAGACACGCAAAAATGTAAACGATAGCCCCGGCGGCTTGCAGCCAGCATATCACCCACAACATCAGACTGGTCAGGTCAAAGCTGCCCACTACGACTCCGTGCGCAGCGCCGGCGTTGAGCGCCAGCACGCCCGCGCCCACCAGCTCCACGCCCATCTGCCCACGTTCTTCCCGGCGGAATACCAACACCATCTGCCAAAGGAGCACCGGCAGCGCCGGCAGGCCGAGCA
>JANWXR010000645.1 GCA_025057205.1 Anaerolineales bacterium
CGAAGACAGAGTCGCGCTACTTTCTGGTCGCCGTTCTTCTCACGCCTCAATCTCGGCCCGTCGTCCAGCACATTCGCCGGGCGCGCCGCGCCCTGGGAGTACAATCACCAGGCGGCGAATTCAAGGCCCGTTATGCTCAACCCAAAGTTATCACCCGATTTTTATCGGCGCTTGCGCAGGAAGATATCTCGCTGTATGTCGTCGTTGCCGACAAGTATGCGCCGCGAGTGGAGGAAGTGCTTAAATGATGAAGCGGCTCTGCTTGGAGGCCGATAACCACCGCTGATCAGGACAGCGGAGTGGGGCGTTCTCCGAACGCCCGGCCTACCCAAGACTGACGATACCGCTCTGGCCATTAGTCTATCATATGCGCCTATTCGGTCAAGCCCTCACTTACGCCGTGTGCACGCAAGGGTTGTCAGGGAACGTGCCGCCCCTTCGACTGCCGCTTCGCGTCGCTCCGCGGCCGCGCCGGGCGCGGCGGACACGTTTTGCGTGCACACCTTACGCCTGACGCCATGTGAGCGACGCAGG
>JANWXR010000646.1 GCA_025057205.1 Anaerolineales bacterium
TGTCAGCTCCTGCACCCAGCGGATCAGCTCGGCGTCGTCAATCTGATTGAGGACGTTCTGCTCCAGCGACGAAATCATGATGGGCTACCGGTTGCACGTTCAGCCTGCTAACTTCAATCTCCAATCTCCAATCTTCAGTCTTCAGTCTCCAACCTTCAACCCTACAACCTTCAACACCTCCCCCGGCGCTTCCTGCTGCACGTTGTGCCCGACGCCCGGCAGCACGGTGAGCGTGGCGTTCTTCTGAATAGCGATCATGGCGCGCCCGCTTTCGATGTCGTTCACCGCGTCCCGCTCGCCCCAGACGGCGCGCGTCGGCACGGTGAGCGCCGCCAGCCGCGCCTCCAGCTTCCTTTGTTGACCGGGCTGTACCCAGACGAGCTGGCGCAGGATGGAGAGAAAGGCGCGGCGCTGGTCGTCGCTCCATACGCGCTCGTTCACGCGCTGATAGAGGAACTTGCGGTCGGCCTCGGGCAGAGCGTCGAGGTCGGCGTAGAAGGGGCGCAGCGACTCGTAAGCGGCCTGTGGGTCGGC
>JANWXR010000647.1 GCA_025057205.1 Anaerolineales bacterium
CGCGCGTGGTGAGAACCTCACGCTCAGCCTCACTGGGCGCTGGGATTGCGGACCATCCCCACGCGCGTGGGGAGAACAGCTATTGGTTCCCGTATGCCCATTGTGTCAGGGGACCATCCCCACGCGCGTGGGGAGAACATACCAAAAGTCCGCCTCATAAAACGGGCGGACGGACCATCCCCACGCGCGTGGGGAGAACCCGCGCCGCGTCTATTTCAATGCGTACCTGCCCGGACCATCCCCACGCGCGTGGGGAGAACTCGAACCCCGCCGCCCGCAAGGCGCGGCAGACCGGACCATCCCCACGCGCGTGGGGAGAACGATTGCCCAACGACGGGTCGCGGTTGCTCGTTCGGACCATCCCCACGCGCGTGGGGAGAACCACCGCTGGACGAGTTGGTATGCCTCGTCCAGCGGACCATCCCCACGCGCGTGGGGAGAACCAACCGAGATCAAAAGCGGGTTCTCCCGAGCCCGGACAATGCCCGCGCACGCGGCTGGAACCCCGGGACACTAGATGAGGGGGGTTCGCGC
>JANWXR010000648.1 GCA_025057205.1 Anaerolineales bacterium
CGAGTGGCTGGGGCGAGAGGCGGTGGAAAGGAAGCACGGGCGTGTGGCTTTGCTTGTGCAGCGCTGTTGGGCAACGAGCGTGGCGGCGGAAGATTCCGAAGCGCGCCGCATAGTGGTAGATGCGCTGATTGCCGCGCTGGGCGATGCGGAGGCAGAAGTGCGCTGGAGCGCGGCGTGGGCGCTGGTGGCAATCGGTGCACCGGCGGTCGCGCCGCTCATTGCCGCGCTGGGCAATGTGGAGGCAGGTGTGCGCCGGAGCGCGGCGTGGGCGCTGGGGGAAATCAAGGATGCGCGGGCGGTCGAGCCGCTGGTGGCCGCGCTGGGCGATGCGGATGCAGAGGCGCGCCGGAGCGCGGCTGAGGCGCTGGGGGAAATCGGCGATGCGCACGCGGTCGAGCCGCTGGCGGCTGCGCTGGGCGATGCGGACGAAGATGTGCGCCGGAGCGCGGCGGGAGCGCTAGAGCCTGTTATGGACTTATAGTAAATGAGCCATGACACGAGTAAAGCGGCCAAGCATCAGGATTGCAAAAGCC
>JANWXR010000649.1 GCA_025057205.1 Anaerolineales bacterium
TTGCCCACGAAGCCGGCCAGGCCGTGCGCCTGCGCCAGCCCGTACACAAACGGCCGGAAGCCGACCCCCTGCACTACGCCGGTCACGTGCAATCGCTGCCTTCGAGTCACTGCAACCGGGATTGGGTCAACGGATGAAACGGAGGTCACAGATTGATGTAATAAACATCCGTTTTACCCTTCCCATTCATGAGTGCACGGAAAAAAAACATGCCACAGAAAAAGCCGAGCGCAGAGCTCCTTCATTCCCGGCCTTCTCCGCATGCGCTGCGGCTTCAGCGATTCCGCCTATCGTTCCTTGAACTTATCATCCGATCGTATTGGGGCAATGATAGTGCGGTCGTCGGCGCTGCCGCTGAACTTTGCCGGCGCTTTTCTGTCCGCAATCAGGTTGAAGCGGAATTTGACGCCACTGCGCCCCAGGTCGCCCAGCACCACTTCATCACCGTCACTCAGCGGAACCGGCTCATCAGGCCGGATTTGCCGCCCGTTCAGGCGCGTGCCACTGCTCGAACCATTGTCGGTCAGGGTGAA
>JANWXR010000064.1:0-6111 GCA_025057205.1 Anaerolineales bacterium
TTCAAGCGCCTGAAACGTTTGGGCTTGCCCATCGCCGGGGCGGACTTCAACGCCGATTCGGCGTTTGACACCCGCGAAGCGCGTAAGACTTGTTTCAATCATGGCCTGATTCCCAACATCTCTGAGAACAAGCGTAACCGCAAAGCACCCAAACGCGGTCGAAAACGCCTGTTCAATGCGGAAATCTACCGACGTCGCTTTACCGGCGAGCGCAGTTTTGCTTGGGTAGACAAGCTCCGTGCTCTGCCGGTCTGTTTTGACCGGAAGGATGCTCACTTCTTAGGCGCTCATCATATCGCCTTTGCCCTAATCCATCTGCAGCATGTCTTTGCAGAAAAAGGTTGAATCAGTTCAGATTGCAAATCGTTCCGCACTGTTCACACCACTGAACGTCTGGGGAGCCGGTGCGCGTGCGCCGAAACTTTCGCGACTGTTCCACGCCGCGCTTACGCTTGGGACATTTCACCCCCTGCGGATGACAATGCTCAAGCATTCACTTGACGCTATCTTCTTCGTCAAAGAGTTCTGTGATTGGAGATTCCATACCCTAAGTTTACTCCTCCCAAGCACTTCTTTATACACATGAGCCAGGAGTTTCAAAATGAAGATCGGCATTGTTGGCAGTGGCTTTGTGGGGGCGACGGCGGCGTACGCGCTGATCATGCGCGGCATCGGGCGAGAGATTGTGCTGGTGGACTTGAACGCCGCCCGCGCGCAGGCCGAGGCCGACGACCTGTTCCACGCCGTGCCCTTCGCGCATCCGCTCGATGTGCGCGCCGGCGACTACCCCGACCTGGTCGGCTGCCGCGTTGTCATCCTGAGCGCCGGCGTCAACCAGCAACCGGGCGAGACGCGCCTGCAACTGCTCGAGCGCAACGCAATGGTCTTTCGCTCTGTGGTGCCCAGCGTGCTGCAACACGCGCCTGAAGCCGTGCTGCTCGTGGCCACCAACCCAGTGGACGTGATGACGCACCTCACCGCACATTACGCCGCGCCGTTCGGCGTGCCGGGCTATCGCGTCATCGGCTCCGGCACCACGCTGGATACCGCCCGCTTCCGCGCGCTGCTCGGCCGTCATCTCGGCGTGGACCCGCAGCACATCCACGCTTACGTGCTGGGCGAGCATGGCGATAGCGAGGTGCTGGCCTGGTCGGCGGCGATGGTGGGTGGCATCCCGCTGGCGGAGTACTGTCGCGAGACCGGCGTGACGGTGGACGAGGCCGACCGGCAGCGGATTGACGAGGGTGTGCGCCGCGCGGCGTATCACATCATCGCCGGTAAACGGGCGACGTACTACGGCATCGGCAGCGCGCTGGCCCGCATCGTGCAGGCCATCCTCGGCGATCAACGCGCGATTTTGAGCGTGTGCACACCGCTAGAGGAAGTCGCCGGCGTGCGCGACGTGACCGTCTCGGTGCCGCATCTGGTCGGCGGGCGCGGCATCCTCGGCACGCTCTCCCTGCCGCTCAACGCCGAAGAGCAGGCCGCGCTAACCCGCAGCGCAGGCATCATCCGCGAAGCCATTGCAGCGCTCATCAACGAATGAAGCGGAAAGTGGCCTGGTATGAGTTCCAAAGAAATCTACAACCACCTCAAGGTGAGCGAAGACATCCTCACCGCCGGCCAGCCAACGGCGGAGCAGTTGCGCGCCGCGGCGACAGAGGGCGTGGTCAACGTCATCAACCTAGCCACCGACAACCCGCCGCACTTGCCGGAGGACGAAGCCGGGCTAGTCCGCGCGCTCGGCCTGAACTACTTTCACATCCCGGTGGCATGGGACAATCCTAAAGAAAGCGACTTCGCGGCGTTCGAGGCGACGCTGGCCAGCCTCCCGCCTGGCAAGACGCTCATCCACTGCGCGGCCAACTTCCGCGTGACCGCGTTCTATTCGCTTTACGCTCAGAAGCACCTGGTTGGTCGGAGGCCGAGGCAGAAGAGTTCCGCGCCACCATTTGGGCGGGCAGCCACTATCCGGTGTGGGAGGCGTTCATCGCCTGGATGCGGCGAAGGATTGCGGAGGGTCAGGCGGGCAGCGCCGCCGATAAGCTCTAGAACAGCTTCGCCAGGTCAATCTTCTCGAAGACAACCAGCGCAAAACAACTGAGCAGCGCAACGTTGACGAAGAGCACCACCGAGACGATGAACAACTGCGCCGGGGTCAGGCCGAGGACACGCCCTCCGGCGCCGGCCGAGCCGGCGCGCGACAGGCGGAAGCTGGCGCGCAGGTCGTCGTCGCGATTGCTTTCCGGTTGGCGCAGGTTGTCGAACATCGTACAGCCTCCAGTAATGACTTGGGCGGAAGTCTAGCCCGATTTGAGCGGGCGTCAAACCGCGCTCGCCGGGCGCAGATGCAAGTTGCCGGCCAGCACGCGCCGCACCTCGCCCGAGGGCAGGCGGAAGAGCAGCGCGCCGTCCGCCGCCACGTCCTCGGCTACGCCCGCCAGCGTCTCCGTCTCCAGCCGCAGCTCTGCCGGCTCGCCCAGCATCACCAGCCGCGCCCGCCAATCGGCGAACAGGGCGTGGAAGGCGGCTTCATCGCTCAATTGCCCGTAGCGGGCCTCCAGCCGTAGCAGGATGGCGCGCAGCAGTTTGGCGCGGTCCACCTCGCGGCCGGCCTCGGCCTGCAGGCAGGTCGCCGGGAAGTCCACCTGCTCCGGTGCGGGCGCCCAGCTCACGTTCAGCCCGATGCCCAGCACCACGTACTCCAGCGCCTCGCCGCGCAGCGCCGATTCGGCCAGCAGACCGGCGAACTTCCTGCCGTTGAGCAGCACGTCGTTGGGCCACTTGAGCCGCGGCTGCACCTCGGCGACTTGCTCCACCGCCTCGCACACGGCCACGCCGGCGAGCATGACCAGACGCGCGGCCTGTTCCGCAGTGAGGGCGGGGCGCAGCACCAGGCTGAACGCGAGCGCACAGCCGGGCGGCGTGAGCCAGGCGCGCCCGCCCCGGCCCCGACCCGCCGTCTGTTCCTCGGCCATGATCAGCAGGCCCTCCGACGCGCCGTTCTCGGCCAGCAATTTGGCCCGGTCGCTGGTCGAGCCGATCTGCTGATAGACGTAGAGCGGGTGGCCGAACCGGCAGCCGTTAAGTTGATGGAGCAGCTCATGCATATGGAGCACGGAAGGTTCTACTGAAAAAAGTCCATTTGAACCGCGAAGACGCCAAGAACGCGAAGAAAAACAAAAGCGAATCCTTGGCGCTCTTCGCGGCTTTGCGGTGGGATCATAGTTTTTTCAGTGGTGTCACGGAAATATTTTACTCCACCCGTCGCCGAGTCTGTTACAATTCGCAACGTGGAACACCTCTGGTCTCCCTGGCGCATGACCTACCTGCAAAGCAACTCCCAGCCGCCAGCGACCGGCCTGCTCAAGAGCGCTGGTTGCATCTTTTGCGAAAAGCCCCGCGAGGATCGCGACGCCGAGAACTTGATCGTCCGGCGGGGCCGCTACGCCTACGTCATCCTCAACCTGTATCCCTACAACATCGGCCACTTCATGGTGGTGCCGTACGCCCACACGCCCAGCTCCGAACAACTGGATACGCCCACGCTGACCGAGCTGATGCTGCTGCTCAACGAAGGGCTGGCGGCGCTGCGCGCGATTTACAATCCGCAAGCCTTCAACGTGGGCATGAACATCGGCGTGGCGGCGGGGGCCGGCATCGCCGAGCATGTGCATCTGCACGCCGTGCCGCGCTGGACAGGCGACACCAACTTTATGACCGTGGCCGCCAATACGCGCGTCATCCCCGAAGACCTGCGCGCGACCTGGCAGCGACTGAAGGAGGCCTGGCCGGAGCGGAAAGAGTGAGGCGGTGCGGGTTACTGATGAGGGGTTGGACGTTGAGGGGTTTGGCGAAACTTGGACTACCGCGTAAGGCGTGAAACGCAAAGCTTGAGTGGGCAATGATGGAGGCAACCTGCAGGGAACCGGTGCGTTGTCGTTCGCGTCTGACTGCCGCCGCATACGGCAACCACCGGCGAAAGCGCCGGTGCAGCCAACGAGAGCGAGGTGCAAGATGGCGACCCTTTGTCTCCGTCCCGGCCTTTCCCTGTGGCTCGCAGGGCTGCTGACCGCCTGCGCCTTACAAGCACCGCTATCCCCTCCGCCGCCCTCCGAGACGCCTTACTCGGAAACATCCACCCCGAACGCTACGCCCACGCCGCGCCTCAGCCCTACGCGCACGCCCACGCGAACGCCCTCTCCCCGGCCCTCTGCCACGCCCACCCCGTGCCTGGAAACGGTCACGCCGGCGCAATTGCGGACGGAACCGCTCGAAGTCACCTACATCAGCGACGGCGATTTGTATCAGTGGCGCGAACAGGATGACATCACTCAGCAGCTCACGACGCATGGCGAGGTGCAGAGTTTCTGGGTCTCGCCGGATCGGCAGGTCATCGCTTTTGTCCGCGGCGGCCAGGATTACACGTATGTCGGCAGCGAAATCTGGGCCGTCAACCGCGATGGCAGCAACGAACGCCGGCTGGCGAGCAGAGAGTTCTTCGCCGGCATCGGCACGAACCCCCATCCTGCCTACGCCGGCAACGGGCCGGCGCGCCTCCGCTGGCGGCCCGGCACACACACTCTGCTGTTTCGCGTCGAAGCCTTCATCAACGCAGTCGGCGGCGGCGCGACGTATTTCCCCGGCGTGTGGGCGGTGGATGCCGATACTCTGAAACGGCAGAAGCTCCCTGACTCAGCCGACCCCTGGGTGGATAACGTGGCGCTGTACCATCTGGCCTCGCCGGACGGAAAACGTATGGCCATCGTGACATCCGGCAACATCAGCATCACAGACATAGAGGGGCGGGGCCGCCGCAACATCCTGCTGACGTATCCGCCGCTTGGCCTCGGCGAAATTTTGGGGACGCCCCAGGTGCGTTGGACGCCGGACTCGCGGGCGCTGCGCGTCGTACTGTGGGGGACCGACCCGACCGGCCAGCTCGCAAGAGAGGACGCCATCACCACCTGGCTCGTCCCGGTGGATGGTTCGCCGCCGCAGCAACTGGCGCACCTTGTGGGCAACGTTCTCGGCGTTAGTCTTTCACCGGATCAACAACGATTGGCTTATCGGCGATACAACGGTTGGGCGGTGTTCCTTGCTCGCTTTGACGGCGCGGCAGAACGCATCTACGATGCTGTCCCTTCCCTCTCTTTCTACGGCTGGGCGCCGGATTCGGCCCGCTTTGCGTACGGCGGGTATCAGTTGCCCGCCCGGCTCGGGCACATCTGCGGCCCTCATCCACACTGACGGACATCCCCGTGCATCGTTTTCTTTGGATTGACGACGAACGCTTTCTGTTCACCGGCATTGATTCGTCCGGTCAGGAGGAGTCGCTCTGGCTGGGCCGCGTGAACGCCCCCGCCCGGCTGCTGGCAAAGGCCCTGCGCTGGATCGGACAATTCGATTACAATCGTGAGGCTACTGCAAAGCACGCGGAGAGATAATCAGCGAAGAACTCTGCGGTCTCTGCGTGTTCTCCGCGTTCTCTGCGATGCGTTTTTTTCAGTGCACTCATCGGTGACATTTTTCCAATGGCCGGGAGTTTCTCCTGAGCAGTATGTGCGCGAAAAAGTTGTCAAGGAGCGTGTCGCCCCCTTCGTCCTTCGGCAGGCTTCGCGAAGCGAAGCCACACTCAGGATGTCCCGCGCGGCGGGCATCCTGAACAGACGCTAGGCGAAGCCGAAGTGGCAGTCGAAGGACGCCCGCCGCTACCCTAGGCGTGCTCTATGGGCGCAGCCAAAGGGTCAGAGTGCAGCTGACCGTACTGAGCAGTTATGGTTTTGTGATGGGGTCTACTCGGATTTATAATTCGACCGGGAGCGAGAGATGGCCTTTGAAGTACAGGATTTTCTGGATTTGGTGACCTTGCTGCAGCAGCGGCCGGAATGGCGCGAGGAGCTGCGTCGGCTGGTGCTGACGCAGGAAATCTTGGAGCTGCCCAAAGTATTGCGCGAACTGGCCGAAGCACAGAAGCGCACTGAGCAGCGCGTGGAAGAGCTCGCCGAAGCGCAGAAGCGTAGCGAAGAGCGGCTGAGCGGTGTTGAAGAGCGGCTAAGCGGTGTTGAGGAGCGGCTGACGCGGCTAGAGCAAATCGTGACCGAGCTGGCC
>JANWXR010000064.1:6211-10420 GCA_025057205.1 Anaerolineales bacterium
GAAGCGCAGAAGCGCACCGAGCAGCGCGTGGAAGAACTCGCCGAAGCGCAGAAGCGCACCGAGCAGCGCGTGGAAGAACTCGCCGAAGCGCAGAAGCGCACCGAGCAGCGCGTGGAAGAGCTGGCCGAAGCGCAGAAACGCACCGAAGAAGAGCTACGTACCCTGACCAAGCGCGTGGATAAGCTGTCAGGAGAGCTGGGAAATCTACGCGGCGATATGCTCGAAATGCAGTATCGGCAACGCGCATTCGGCTTTTTTGGGCAGATTGTCTCGCGTGTGCGGGTGGTGGATTTGCAGGAAATCTGGCCTGAACTGGAGCAGCGGTTGACCGAGCAAGAGCTTGAGGCCTTACTCTCGCTGGATATTCTGCTCTCCGGACGTTTGAAGGCTGGATGGGCTGCACAGGCCGGGGTTTCTGACGTGTGGCTGGCGGTGGAAGTCTCTGGGGTGGTGGACGTGGAAGATGTCCAGCGTGTTTGGAAGCGCGCCGAGTTGCTCCATCGAGCGGGTTTCTGGACGCTGGCGGTGGCGGCCGGTAATCAATGGACGGAAGGAGCTAAGCAGGAAGCGGCGGAGAAGGGAGTTGTGCTGCAACGAGACGGGCAGATCGAGTTTGTAGAGCAGGCAGTGGCGGCGGCAAAAGGAACGAGTAGCTGATAATTTCACTGAAGTGAATGCAGAGTCTCGATTGACACTAAGCTCTTGCCGAGCAACCCCAGCCAGGCTGGCGGAGTGGCCCGACACCCATGCCGCAATGACAAACGTAAATCTGCCGGTGATCTCTAAACACCACCCCATCCAAAATCACCACCGCCTCTACCGCGTGCCAGCTTGTAAGACCCGTTCCGGCAATGGGCGATAGAATGCCCACATACCCACACGGCGATTATTCAGCCAGCAGCGGATGCAGGCAATCTACCTAATCTACCGGTGAGCCGACTGCAAAACTACGCTCTCACTGCAAAGGGCGCATGGGCTTCGCTCCTGTTTTCCTTGGCGTTCTTGGCGTCTTCGCGGTTCAGATGGACTTTTTTTCAGTAGAGCCTACCTGTGCTTCGCCAGGTAGATAAATATAGGGCGATTTGGCTCAAGGCTACCAACCTACTCATCGTCCGCTCAGGTGTGGCTGACATATTTTGCGTGCACACGGCGTGCTTGACGGGGACAGGCGGGCGAATCGTCTCTTCCATTTGCGATTTCAATTCTTGAACAGCGCTCATGCTTCGGCTACTTGTTCGCTTCTCTAATCTCAACTATGCCGGCTGCGAGTGCCTTTTTTCAAGGTTCTGTCGGTGAGTCGGCAATTCGGATTGGCGACGAACGCTTCCCGTTCATTGGCATTGATCCGTCAGGACAGGAGACTTTGCTTCGGCCGGCCACGTGAACGCCCCCGCCCGGCTGCTGGCAAAGGCCCTGCGCTGGATCGGACAATTCGATTACAATCGTGAACCGTGAAAGCCGAGTGAGCAACGCCGCTCCCTCGTAATGGCCGTTCGTTACCCATCAAGGGCCGGCCGATCCCTATCCGACCCAGGAGAGCGAGATGACGCATGAAAAGAAGGCGAACGACGCCGTAATCCTCTCCGGCGCGCGCACGCCCATCGGCAAGTTCATGGGCGTGTTGAGTTCGGTGCCGGCGCCCCGGCTTGCGGCCACGGCAGTCCGGGCCGCCGTCGCGCGCGCCGGCGTGCCGCCGGAGGAAATCGAAGAAGTGATCCTCGGCCAGGTGGTGGCTGCCGGCTCCGGGCTGGCCCCGGCGCGCCAGGCCGGAATCTTCGCCGGCCTGCCGGAGAGCGTCGGCGCATACTCGCTCAACAAGGCCTGCGGCTCCGGACTGCGCGCCGTAATGAGTGCGGCCCAGGCCATCCGCGCCGGCGATGCGCACCTGCTGGTGGCCGGCGGCATGGAGAACATGAGCGCGCTGCCGCACCTGGTGTTCCTGCGCCAGGCCACGAAGTATGGCGACCAGCCGATGTTCGACTCTGCTCAGCACGACGGGCTGTTGGACCCGTTCCAACACTGGCTGATGGGGGACGCCGCCGAGTTCATCGCCAACGAGTACGAAGTGACGCGCGAGGCGATGGACCGCTGGGCGCTGGAGAGCCATCGCAAGGCCATCGCCGCCATGGACGCCGGCAAGTTCAAGGCCGAGATCGTGCCGGTTGAAATCGAGAGCAAGGGCAAGGTCACGGTGGTAGATACCGACGAAGCGCCGCGCCGTGATACTTCGCTCGAAGCGCTGGCCAAGCTCAAGCCCGCCTTTCAGAAGGATGGCAAGGTGACCGCCGGCAACGCCCCGGGCCTGAACGACGGCGCCGCGGCGCTCGTGCTTGCCTCGCGCGCCAAAGCTGAGGCGCTCGGCAAACCGCCGCTGGCCCGCATCGTCGGCTACACCTCCGCTGCTGTGGACCCCAAGTACGTCTTCATCGCGCCGGCGTACGCCATCCCCAAACTGCTCGACCGGATCGGCTGGACGCTGAAGGACGTAGACCTGATCGAGTTGAACGAAGCCTTCGCCGCGCAGGTGCTGGCCGACGGCTACGCCCTGGCCGACAAGGGCTGGGACTGGAGCAAGGTCAATGTCAACGGCGGCGCTATCGCTCTCGGCCACCCGTTGGGTGCGAGTGGTGCGCGCGTGCTCGTCACCCTCCTCCACGCGCTGCGCGACCGGGGCCTAAAGCGCGGCCTGGCCTGCCTCTGCCTGGGCGGTGGCGAAGCCGTGGCGCTGGCAGTGGAGATGGAGGAAGCATGATCCTTGTTGTGTAGCACGTACTACGTAGTGCGTATTGCGTGCGGAAGATTACGAACTGCGAAATACGCAACACACAACACCTCAAACAACACCTATGCAGCAAACGATTCGTCACATCGCCGTCGTCGGCGCAGGCACCATGGGCAGCGGCATCGCCCAAACGGCCGCCATGGCCGGCTACACCGTCTCCATGCTCGATATCTCGCCCGTGCAGCTGGATCGCGGGCTGGCGACCATCAAGAAGTCGCTGGCCAAGCTGCGCGACAAGGGTCGCCTGGCCGAGAGCGAAGAGGTCGTGCTTAGCCGCATCAAACCCGACCACGACCTCGGGCCGGTGGAGAAGGCCGACCTGGTGATCGAGGCTGCCACTGAGAACCTGGAGATCAAGCTCAAGCTGTTCCGTGAGCTGGATGAGCGCACCCGGCCCGAAGTCATTCTGGCCAGCAACACCTCGTCCATCTCCCTCACCAAACTGGGCGCGGCCACCCGCCGCCCGGATAAGGTCGTCGGCCTGCACTTCTTCAACCCGGTGCCGCTCATGTCGCTGGTCGAAGTGGTCAAGGGTCTGGGCACGGGCAACGGCACCATCAACATCGCGGTCGCCGTGGCGGAGAAGATGGGCAAGACGCCGGTGGTCGTCAACGACGCGCCGGGCTTCATCTCCAACCGCATCCTCTGCCCGATGATCAACGAAGCCATCTTCGCGCTCGAGGAGGGCATCGCCCCACGTGAGTCCATTGATACCATCATGCGGCTGGGCATGAACCACCCGATGGGGCCGCTGACGCTGGCCGACCTGGTGGGCCTGGACGTGGTGCTGGCGGTGATGGAAGTGCTGCACCGCGACCTGGGCGACGACAAGTACCGCCCCGCCCCGCTGCTGCGCCGCATGGTGGACGCTGGCTACCTCGGACGCAAGACCGGGCGCGGCTTTTACGAGTACGACCAGAAGTCCTGACGCCGGGCGGTGAACGCCAACTTCCAGCGCCATGCACTGCGACGTCTCGCCGTCGCCGGTAGCGTGCTCGCGGCGCTGGTCATCATCGGTGCAGCCGGTTACCACTGGCTGGAGGGAATCTCGCCGCTGGATGCCGTCTACATGACGGTGATCACGCTCAGCACGGTCGGCTTCGGCGAGGTCAAGCCGCTCACGCCGCTGGGGCGGTTGTTCACCATCGGCCTGATCATCGGCGGCGCCGGCGTGGCGGCCTACCTGCTGAGCAGCGCCGCCGAACTTATCCTTTCCACCGACCTGCGCCAGGCCTGGGAGCGGCGACGACGACATCGAATGCTCGCGAAACTTTCCAATCACGTCATCGTTTGCGGCTATGGCCGCGTCGGGCGCTTCATCGCCCATACCCTGAAGGCCGAGGGCCTGCCCTTCGTCGTCATTGACCTGAACGCGGAGAAGGTGGAGCAGCTGGAGGCGGAGGGCGTGCTGGCGCTGGCCGGCAACG
>JANWXR010000650.1 GCA_025057205.1 Anaerolineales bacterium
ATCCACGCGCGAGAGGGCGAACGCGGGCTGCCCGGCGATGGCGGCCTCGACCATTGCCACCCGGTCTTCGATGGGGGAGAGGGTCTGATGCCGCTTGTGGGGCGGGTCACCGGCGGGCGCCCACAGCACGCGGTCGAGCCGGAGCTGTTCTAGCGCGGCCTGCGCCAACCGTAGATGTCCGTTGTGCGGCGGGTCGAACGTGCCGCCGAAAATACCGATTCTCATGTTACTGAGTTTTGATGAAATAATTTCCGCCCAAAAACCCAATTTTCTCCCGCAAAAACGCCTTTTTGAGCGGAAATTAATTTTTCAAACATCAGTAGGTTTTGGATCGCTGATTTCTGATTGAGGGTTATCGGTTCACACTCGATAGTCTCTTTCGCAAACAGGTTTTTCCGATTCGAAGCGACGGCAATACTGTCGCCCAAATGTCAAAATCCGGCTCTGCCGGGTTCGGCAGGAAAGGCACACACCAGAACAGACACAGACTCTTGCAGGAAAGCTCTGCGCCATCCGTGCTCATCCGTGCCA
>JANWXR010000651.1 GCA_025057205.1 Anaerolineales bacterium
CGCGCGCAATTCGGCGTCGCTCAGCACGCGGCGGATGGCCTCTGTCAGCGCGGCAACGTCCAGCGGATTCACCGTGAGCGCCGCCTCCCCGACCACCTCCGGCAGCGACGAAGTGTTCGAGCAGACGATGGGCGTGCCGCAGGCCATCGCTTCCAGCACCGGGAAGCCAAAGCCCTCGTACAGCGAGGGGAAAACGAACGCTGTTGCGCCGGAGTACAGCCCGGCCAGGTCGGCCTCGGGAACGTACGGCAACAGGCGCACGTGGGGCGCGGACTGCGCAACTTTCAAAATTTCCTCGGCGAGCCAGCCGGCGCGCCCGGCGAGGACAAGAGTCGAGACTGAAGACTGATGACCGGCTGCCTCGATGAGGCGGATGAGATTCTTGCGCGGCTGGAGCGTGCCGACGTGGAGCAGATAAGTCTCCGGCAATTGGTATTTGTTGCGGACGGGCACGGGGTCCGTGCGCTGCAGCGCCTCGTCACGGCCCGGATAGATGACCGTAATTTTGTCCGCGGGCGTGCGGTAGAAGC
>JANWXR010000652.1 GCA_025057205.1 Anaerolineales bacterium
GTGCGCGACTCGGAGACCGTAGCGGCGGCGGACGCGGCGGGGATGGCGCTGGTGGTCACCGGGGTCAGGCACTTCCGACATTAGCGATTGCGAGCAGCGCGGAGGCGCGCGGAGTTCTTCTTTATCTCTCCGCGTGCTCGGCGATCTCGGTGGTGAAACATCCCTTTTGCAGCGGATTCATCGCTTCTCGCTGCTCTGCTTTCTAATACTTACCTCCCTTCTGAGACCGGCGCCGAGGCTCGCCCTCCGTCGGACGCTCAAACTTCCCTGTTTCGAAAAACCTCAGGTCGCTGCCGGCCATAAAGGCCTCGACCGCATCAGGTCATGCCTTCGGCTGCTCCCACGCCGTCAGCTCATCGAGCGCCTGCATCTCCTCCGCACTGAGCTTTAGCCCGACCGCGCCCAGGCTCTCTGCCAGCTGCGCGGGCGTGTTCGCGCCGATGATGGGCGCGCTCATGTTCGGTTTGGTCAGCAGCCAGCCGAGGGCGATTTGCGCCGGAGTCTTGCCCCGGCTCTTACCGATCTCGTC
>JANWXR010000653.1 GCA_025057205.1 Anaerolineales bacterium
CTGGCGGCGCTGGAGTTGCTGAAGGATTGGAAGTGACGGTGGACAGTAGAGAGTAGAAAGTAGAAAGTAGAAAGTAGGCGACTCGCTACTGACTGTTGAGTGGAAAGCTATGGCAAACATCTACGACACAATCGTGATCGGCGCGGGACACAACGGCCTGACTGCCGCCGCCTATCTGGCCAAGGCCGGACAGAGGGTGCTGGTGCTGGAACGGCGCTCTGTGGTGGGCGGCTCGGTGGTGACCGAAGAGGTCTGGCCGGGCTTCCGTGTGGATACTGTCCAGCATCGCGGCGAGCTGCGCGCCGAGGTGGTGCGCGAACTCAACCTGATGCAGCACGGCCTGCCCCCAACGCGCGTCGGTGGCCTCTGTGCCCTTCAGCCCGATGGCGACGCACTCACCCTTTCGCCGGACATCCCGACCTCGGTTCAATCCATCGCCCGCTTCTCTAAAGCGGACGCCGAGAAATGGCCGCGATTCGTCAAGCAAATGGACCTCATTGCAGGCTTTCTGAAGGAAGTGTATGCCCAC
>JANWXR010000654.1 GCA_025057205.1 Anaerolineales bacterium
CCGGCGCGCACGTTGGAGATCGGCCCGGCGGGCAGGCCGGAGACGCGATAGGTGTTGAACGGGCTGTCCACGCTGCGCAGGTCGAGGCCGGCCAGCGGTGGCCACCAGTTTCCGGGCGCACCCAGCGCGTATTGCACCGAGGCGTCAATCTCCAAAGGCTGACCGGCGGCCAGGCGATTGAAGATGACCGAGGCAATGATGGGCCGCTCATCCTCGATGACGGCCTCGCGCTCGATGAGCGAGGCAATGATGACGGCCTGATGCAGAGTCAGGCCGCGCGCCGCCAGTTGCGCCCGCAGCTCCGGCGTGATTTGGGCGTCGAACTGCGCCAGCATTTTGGCGAGCACGTCGCGGGCGCTAGAGTGGGGCCAGACGAGATAGGTCTCCGGGAACAGATAGCCTTCGAGCGAAGCGCCGGGGGGCAGGTCAGCGTAAAGTGCATAAGGGCCGAGCGGGGGCGCGCCCGGCCCGGTCAGCGCCAGCCAGTCTTCGGCAGTGATGTCCAGGTTTGGGTTGGTCGCCAGCAGT
>JANWXR010000655.1 GCA_025057205.1 Anaerolineales bacterium
TGGCGCTGGATGGAGAGCTGGAGCCTGAACAGCGCTCGCAGCTGGAGGCTCATCTGCAGGTCTGCGCTCGGTGCGCTGCGCTCTGGCGCGTGTTAGAAGAAGTAGAGGCAATGCTTACTGCGGCGCCGCTCGTCTCAGCGCGGCCCGGTTTTACCAATCGCTTCAATGCCCGCTTGAGGCAGCAACGCTCGCAGCTGCGCGCCTGGCTGGGCGTCTTCGTGCTCGGCTTCAGCGTGGTCGGCGCGGCGCTTATCCTCCTGCCATTGATCCTGGGCATGCTCTGGCCGTTCGTGCAGCTCCTTGGCCGGCCGGCCACTCTGACAACGCTGTTCGACAGCGCCTCGGCCATCTCGCACACCCTCCGTACCGTCGGCGCGGCGCTCTGGGCCTCGGCGTGGGCGTTGGGTGCGTTCGCTGTCGGCACGCCACTGTTCTGGTTACTGATCGTCACCGTTTTGTCAGCAACCGTGCTCTGGATTTTTACGCTTCGCCGGCTCGCTTTACGAGGAGTGTTGCTATGAGGAAGCT
>JANWXR010000656.1 GCA_025057205.1 Anaerolineales bacterium
AGGGCGGCCACAGGCGGTTTACGGCCCTGTTGCAACTCAAGCAGAAGGTCGGTGCCGCCGGCAACCACGCGGGCTTCGCCGCCGTAGGCCCGGAGCTGAGCGAGCGCTTCACTCACTGTAGTAGGGAGGTGATAGTGCTTCCAGAGCGGCATCGCCAGACATCTGAAGAAATCGTGCGACGGCCCGGCGGCACTTTTCGATAGACGCCGAAGGTGTCCAACGCCGTCTCAGGAACAAACCGAGGACGACCACCTGACCGCGGAAGGATGGCGTAATTTTACTGTCTCCCTGTCTGAATGGTAACTGCTCAGTCATCCTGGTTTGCTCGTAGATTACGCAGCTTTTCGCCGAGAAAATCTGTGTTTATTTGTGACATCTGAGAGTCCGCTGCAAAAAGGAGGTTTCACTGCTGAGATCGCCGAGCGCGCGGAGAACTGAATAGTTATGAAGAATGTCACCTTGAATTGTGAAAAGTGTACATGCAAAAGATGTCAGCCGCTCCTTCGACTGCGCGGGCAAAAGCAGCCT
>JANWXR010000657.1 GCA_025057205.1 Anaerolineales bacterium
TGGACATCGAGAGCGTGCTGCGCGAGCTGCGCGCGCACCCCGAGCCGGCCGACCGGATGGACCCGGCCACCGTCATCGGTCACATCCACCTGCACGTCGCCCACATCGGTCAGGCGGAGCAGTTCTACGTCGGCGCGCTCGGCTTCGAGCTGATGGCGCGCTACGGGCCGAGTGCGTCGTTCGTCTCGGCGGGCGGTTACCACCACCATGTGGGCTTCAACACTTGGGCCGGCGTCGGCGCGCCGCCTCCACCTCCCAACTCCGTCGGTCTGCGTTACTTCGAGGTCAGGCTGCCCAACCCGGAGGCTCTAGCGCAAACCGTAAAGCGCCTGCGCGCCGCCGGCGTGACGGCGCTAGAAGAACGCTCCAACGGCGTCCTCGTCCGCGACCCCTCCCAAAACGCCATGCTCCTGACCCTCGCCCCTTGATCCGTGACACGTGACACTTGACCCTTGACACCGTCCCCCTAATCCCTGACACTCAACACCATCTTTGAACCGTCGAGGGAAGCTCACCGCTGAATGCTAG
>JANWXR010000658.1 GCA_025057205.1 Anaerolineales bacterium
ACGGCCAGCAGCACCGCCGTTCCCAGCAAAAACGCGCCCAACATGCCGGGCTTGTTGCGGCGAAAGACTCGCCAGAACTCGGCCAGGTTGCGCTTGAGGAGAAACCAGCGGTCGGACATTTATCGGGTCGAAACCATCACGCCGCCTTCACGCGCGGATCGAGATAGGCGTAGAGCAGGTCTGCCAGGAAGTTCGCGCCGATGACGGCCACGGCCAGCAGCAGGAACGCGCCCTGCAACAGCGGGAAATCCTGTTTATCGAGCGCGTCCTGAAAGAGCTTGCCCAGGCCGTCGTAGGAGAACACGGTCTCGATGTAGATGGCGCCGGCGACGGTGAAGCCCAGGTTCAAAGCGATGAGCGTGACGATGGGTAGCATGGCGTTCTTGAGCGCGTGATGGCGCAGCACCTGCCAGTGGCTCATACCCTTCGCCTTGGCCGTGAGGATGTAGTCCTCGCTCAACACTTCGAGCACCGACGAGCGCATGATGAGCATGTACTCGCCCAGGTAAACGATAGTAAAGGTGAGC
>JANWXR010000659.1 GCA_025057205.1 Anaerolineales bacterium
GCCAGTTGCCCGACCGCGCGCGCCTGCTCGGGCGTGCTAATGCCAAAACCCACGCAAATGGGTAGAGACGCGCCGTGGCGCGTCTCTGCGCCGTGGCGCGTCTCCGCGCCGTGGCGCGTCTCCACGCCGTGGCGCGTCTCTGCGCCGTGGCGCGTCTCCACGCTGCGGCGCGTCTCCACGTTGCCACCGTGCGTCTCTACGGCGCCAAGGCGCGTCTCCATGACGGCGCGCACCCGCGCAATGAATTCGGGCAGGCCCTCCGGCAGCGCGGCCCGTGCCCCGGTGACGCCGGTGAGCGAGACGAGGTACACGAAGCCGCGCGCCCCGCGCAGCACTCGGCTCAGGCGCGCCTCCGGCGTTGTCGGCGCGACCATGCGGATTTGCGGCAGCGGCGCGACCGCCGCCTCGAACTCCACCGACTCCTCCGGCGGCAAATCAGGCACGATAAAGCCGTCCGCGCCGCTCTCCGCCGCCTCGCGCCCCAGCGCCTCCAGCCCATAGGCCAGCAGCGGATTGAAGTAACCCA
>JANWXR010000065.1 GCA_025057205.1 Anaerolineales bacterium
GTAGTAGCCGGGCGGGTGCACGTCCGCCGCCGCGTTGCGGAGGATGGTGGGCACATCCCGCGAGGCCAGCACCCGCGAGTTGCCCTCGTCGTTCCAGTAGCTCTGATGGTCAATGCGGTAGAAGCGCAGCGCGGCAGCCAACAACACAATCGCCACCGCAGAGAGCGCCGAGCGCGCAGAGAAAGCGAAGCACATCGTGCGCTTTTACAGCCGGCTCGCCCCCCGGCCCTGACTTTCCCGCTCCTGCTGTGAGAGAGAAGCGGGGGGTGAGGGTGAACGGCGGTCGCCGGCCCGCGGTCGCCGCAGCGCCAGCAGCGCCAGCAGTCCGCCCATCAACAGCGCCAGCCCCGGCGCCAGCTCCGGCGCGCGGCGGATGATGAAGCCGTCCACCGCGACCCGGCCCGTAGTCGCGACCTCGACCGTGTGGCGGCCGGTGGGCAGGTTGCGGGCGAGGGGGAGATGAACGATTGAAGATTGAAGATTGAAGACTGAGGGCGGGCCGCCGTTCACGCGCACGGTGACCGTGCCGGGGCCGGAGGCCAGAAGCAGGGCTTCGTTGCCCTCGAAGGTGAAGCGCAGCGAGGCGTTCCCTTCGCTTTCCCTCGCTTTCCCAAATGTGTGGCGTTCACTACTTGCTACTTTCCACTCGCCACTCCACTCCACTGCCCAGTGGTCCTCCTGAAACCATCCCGGATACATCACCCGCGCGGTGGCGATGTAATCCTTCATCGTTTGGTACACCGGCAGCAGGGTGAAGTCCGGCTCGGCCATGCGGAAGTAATACCAGGCCTGGTCCTTCTCGGCGTCGGAGGCGCGCTTGAAGAACCAGAAGAAGTTGGCGCCCACCCATGGCCACTCGGCCTGCGCGCGGGCGTAGGCCAGCGGCGCGTAGCGTGCCTGCTGTTCCTCGGTGACGCGGCCAAAGATGCTGGGGATGTGTTCCGGCGCGGCGTTCCAGTTCACCTCCGCAATCCAGATGGCTTTGTGCGCGTCGCCGTTCTTCACCATCAGGTCGCGGATGAAGAGGTTGCGGGCGTAGTTGAATTGCAGTGGGCGCAGGCGCCGGTCGGTCGGCCCGCTGCCCAGGCCGTAGCCCTGCACGCTCATCACGTCGAAGCACGCGCCCGCGCCGGCGTAGTACATGCGTTGCAGGTACACAAAGTCGTTCAGTTCGGCGGCGTTGTTGGACGCGCCGTTCACCAAGCCGAGCGGGTTGGTGGGCGCAAGCGGGGCAGCCACGACGACGATGTCGGGGTCAACGGTCTTCAGTCGCGCATACGCCGCGCACAGCAGTTGCGTGTACGCCTCGGGGTTGGCGGGCTGGTCGCCCCACTCCGGGAAGATGTTCGGCTCGTTCCAGATTTGATAGTAGCGCAGCCGGCCCCGGTAGCGCTCGGCGACGGCCTGCGCAAAGTCGGCGAAGTCGTTGGCGTCATCGGGCGGGCCGAACGCGCCGCGCGCATCGCCGTCGGCGCGGCTCCAGGCCGGCGGCGAGGACAGGCGCACCAGAATCTCCAGCCCGTACTTCTCCGCCAGCGAGACGATGTGGTCGTACTTCTCCCACGCCGAAATGCACGGCCCGTTGCGGCAATCCTCGAAGTTGCCCTTGCCGCTGATTTCGATGTCGGCCCAGGGGAACTCCTGCCGCAGCCAGTGGAAGCCGGCCTCGGCGATGAGCCGCACCTGCGCCTCGCGCTTGCTTAGCTCCACCTCCTGCTGCAAAAAGGTGTTGATGCCGAACGGGTTGACGCCGTTGTGCTGGATGGGGACTTCGGGCCGCAGGTCGAGCGGCGGGCGCAGCGCGCCGACGGCCAGATGCCACAGCGCGCGGGCCTGCGCCGGCGGCTGCTCCTCGCCCGTCACCGAGAACGCCCACGCGCCGAGCGCAGCGCGGTTGGCGAAGGCCAGCAACCCGCCGAGGGCGAGCAATCCGACGAAGCTCAGTTGTGTCGCACGGCGCACGCCGGGGATTATACGGGAGACTGTGGCAGCGGATTAGCGGATGGTGGCAGTGGATGGTTGTCAACGGATGGGAAAGCGGATTAGCGGATGGGGGCAGCGGATTTTGAAACGGATGTAACGGATGGTTGTCAACGGATAGGGAAACGGATTAGCGGATGGAACGGATGCGGCCGCCGACGGACATCCGTTTCAATCCGTTCATCCGTTACGGCATCCGTTGGCAGTTATCCGCGCAATCTGTCAACGGATGGGCAAACGGATGAGCGGATGACAACGGATGCGGCCGCATCAATTCGTTGCCCTTGCCATCGGACCGGCCCGGCGCATGACCGGGCCTATCCGTTTCTATCCGTTCATCCGTTGATGTATCCGTTGACAGATATCCGCTTGCATCCGTTCATCCGTTACCGTATCCGTTGACAGAAATCCGTTACATCCGCTACCCCATCCGTTGACACCCCTCCTCCCCATCTCCACAAATTCTCGACATTTGTGCTCTACCCTTCTGCCAAACAAAGGAAGCAGAAGGAGCAGAGCATGTCTCAAACAAAAAACTCCGGCGGTAAATCGGCGCGCAAGCGCTGGCTGATCGGGGCGGGCTTGGCGGCGATGGTGATCGTGGCCGGCGCGCTGCTGCTGCCGCGCGTGCTCCAGCCCCGGGCCGCCGGCGCACAGCCGGCGCAGACGGCCGAAGTCACCGCCATCACCGCAATCTCTCGCGTCGAGTCCTCCGGCACCGTGCAGGCGCGGCAACTGGCCAGCCTCGCGTGGAAGACGACCGGGCAGGTGCTCAGGGTCAACGTGCAGGTCGGCGACCGCGTGAAGGCCGGCGATGTGCTGATGGAACTCGACCCGCTGACCGCGCCGGCCAACGTCCTCAGCGCGCAGGCCGAGCTGATCAACGCGCAGGCTGCGCTCGACAACCTGCTCAACCCGAAGGCGACCGACATTGCCAACGCCGAGAAGGCCGTGGCCAACGCGCAGCAACAGGTGGAGAAGGCCGAGCGCGCTCTGCGCAACCTGCTTGCGCCCGACCTGGCTTATTACCAGGAGCAGGTCAACCGCGCGCAACAAGACCTGAAGGCCGCACAGCAGAACGCCGAAATCACCAACTTCCAGACCAGCCTGCGCAACGCTAAGGATGCTCTGGACAATGCCGCCAGCAACCTGAAGAAATATCAGGATTTGGAAGCGCAGTACCCGGGCTACAGCCAGCTGAATGGCAATGTGCTGGAGAATGCTCAAAAGGCCTACGACCGCGCGGTTCAGGACTATCAGGCGGCGCTCTACAACTTCGAGCAGGCGCAGGCCCGGAACGCCAACGCGATTGCCGATGCGCAGAAGAGCCTGAACACTGCCCACGCCAACCTCGAGGCGGCGCAACGCGGGCCGGACGCGCTCACGCGCGCGCAGGCTGAGGCCGACCTCGCCGTGGCCCGGGCCAGGCTGGCCGATGCCCAGGCCGCGCTGAACCGACTACGCAACGGCGCCGACCCGGACGACATCGCGGCGGCGCGCGCCCGGGTGCAGGCCGCTCAGGCCACTGTGGACCAGCTCGTCATCAAGGCTCCCTTCGACGGCGAGGTGCTGGCCGTCAACTACCAGCCCGGAGACGTGGTGGTGCAATCGCAGGCCGCCGTCGTGCTGGCCGACCGCTCACAGCTCTACGTGGATGTGAAAGTGGATGAGACCGAAGTGGCAAGCATCGAAATCGGCGACGCCGTCACGCTCACGCTCGACTCGCTTGCAGGCCAAGAGTTCGCCGGCAACGTCGAGTACGTCAACCCGGTCGGTGAAACCCTCTCCGGCTTGGTGAAGTACACCGTGCGCGCCGGCTTTCAGCCGGTCGCCGATACGACCATCTTCCTCGGCGCGACGGCCAACGTCACCATCGTCACCGCGGTGCAGGCGAATGCGCTGGCCGTGCCTCTGGAGGCCATCCAGAGCGACGACGAGGGCGAGTACGTCACCCGCCTCGACGCCGATGGCACCCGGACGCGGGTCAGCGTCCGCAGCGGCTCGCTGCAGGGCGACCTGGTGACCGTGAGCGGCGGCTTGCAGGTGGGCGACCGCGTGCTGATTGCAACGGCGGACCCCGACCTGCCGGGCGGCAGGGTGTTCATCGGTGGAGGTCAACAGCCTTAGGCGCGATGCGAGGTGTACCATGATCGAAATCGAATCCGTAACCAAGGTGTACCAGATGGGCGAGACGGAAGTGCGCGCGCTGAACGGCGTGGACGTGCACATCGGCCAGGGCGAGATGACGGCCATCATGGGGCCGAGCGGTTCGGGCAAGAGCACGCTGCTCGCCATCATCGGCTGCCTCGACGTGCCGACGAGCGGCGGCTACCGCCTGGACGGCGAGAACGTCGAGAGTATGAGCGACGACGAACTGGCCGACATCCGCAGCCGAAAGATCGGTTTTGTCTTTCAGCAGTTCAACCTGTTGCCGCGCGCCACCGCGCTCGAAAACGTGACGATGCCGCTGACCTACGCCGGGGTGAGCGGCAAAGAGCGCAGAGCGCGCGCCGAGGAAGCATTGCGCAAAGTCGGCCTGAGCGACCGCATGCACCACCGGCCCAACGAGCTTTCGGGCGGGCAGCAGCAGCGCGTGGCGATTGCGCGCGCGCTGGTCAACGACCCGGCCATCCTGCTGGCCGACGAGCCGACCGGCGCCTTGGATAGCAAGACCGGCACGGAAATCATCCGGCTGTTTCAGACGCTGCACCGCGACTACGGGCAGACGGTGATCTACGTCACGCACGACCCGTTCATCGCCCGGCACACGCAGCGCATCATCCGGCTGGCCGATGGCCAGGTTATCAGCGACGACCGCGTCGCCGAGCCGCTGGAGGCCGGCGCGCCACGTCCCAGCGAACTTGCATTGTCAGGTAGTCTTGTGGTCTTGTAGTCAAATGATCGTGTAGTCGCGCAGGCTCACTACCCGACCACTTGACTACCCGACCACCTGACCACTTGACTACTTGACCACCCGACCACTCGACCACGAGACCCACTATGAACATCACCGAAAACTTCCGCATCGCCCTACGCGCGCTGGCCGCCAACAAGCTGCGCTCCGCCCTGACCATGCTGGGCATCATCATCGGCGTGGCGTCGGTGGTGGCGCTGATGGCGATCGGCGCCGGGGCGACCGCCGGCATTACGGCGCAGGTGCAGGGCATCGGCTCCAACCTCATCATCGTGATGCCCGGCCGTTTGCAGCAAGGCCCCAACCGGGGCGGGATGCAACCGGCAGCGCTCTACTACTCTGACTACGAGGCATTGGCGAAGACGCTGAAGGATGTGAACGGCGTCGCGCCGTCGTATGAGACTCAGGCCACAGTCGTATTCGAGACGAGAACGCGGAGCGCCGGCGTCATCGGTATCACAACAAAGTACGCTGAGCTGCGCCATTATGATATCGAGCAGGGGCGCTTCCCCACGCCGGCCGAGCAGCAGAGCGGCGCGCGCGTCGCCGTCGTCGGTGTGAACGTCGTCCGCGATTTGTTCGGTGGGTTGAACCCGCTAGGCCGGACGATCAAGCTCAACGGCGTGCCGTTCACCGTCATCGGCGTGCTGGAGGAACAAGGCTCCGGCGGCTTCGGCAGCGCCGACGACTACGTGATGGTGCCGCTGGAGACCGGCTACGACAAGCTCTTCGGGGCCAGCGCGGTCGAGGGCGGCAAACGCAAAGTCTCAAACATCGTGATTTCGGTGAAGGATGAGACAGCGGTGGACAGTGTGATGGCACAGATTGAGCGGACACTGCGCCGCCAGCACAAACTCGCGCCCGGCGACGAAGCCGACTTCCTCGTGCTCAGCCAGACGCAGTTGCTCGACACGCTCAGTCAGATCACCGCCATCCTCACCGCCTTCCTCGGCGCGATTGCCGCCATCTCGCTGCTCGTCGGCGGCATCGGCATCATGAACATCATGCTGGTCTCGGTCACCGAGCGCACCAAGGAGATCGGCCTGCGCAAGGCGGTGGGCGCCAAGCGCGGCGCGATACTGCTTCAGTTTCTGGTCGAGACGCTCGTGTTGAGCCTGCTCGGTGGGCTGCTGGGCATCGCGCTCGGCGTGGGCATTGCGGCGGCTGTCACCGCCACAGGCGTCATCACAGCTTCTGTCACGGCGCCCTCGGTAGCTCTGGCTTTTGGCTTCGCGGCAGCCGTCGGTGTATTATTCGGCCTGTACCCCGCGTGGCGCGCGGCGCAGTTGCGACCGATTGAGGCGTTACGCTATGAGTGACCTACAACAGTGGACGGCAGACGGAGGCAATCGCCTCGACTACCGTCCGCCGTCCTCCGTCTGCCAGATGAGCAAGACCGTTTTAGTGATTGATGACGAACCCAAGATTGCCGCAATCTGCCGCGATTACCTCAGCGCAGCCGGCTTCAACGTCATCTCGGCGAGCAGCGGCCCGCAGGGGCTGGCGGTCGCGCGCAAGGAGAAGCCTGACCTCATCGTGCTCGACCTGATGCTGCCGGGGATGGACGGCCTCGACGTGTGCCGCGAGCTACGGCGCGAGTCCGGCGCGCTCGGGCGCACACCCATCATCATGCTCACCGCGCGCGTGGAGGAGAGCGACAAGCTGGTGGGGCTGGAACTGGGCGCGGACGATTATCTGACCAAGCCCTTCAGCCCGCGCGAGCTGGTGGCCCGCGCCCGCGCCGTGCTCCGCCGCGCCGAGGGCGCACCAGCCAGCGACGTCATCCGCGCCGGCGACCTCACGCTCGACCGGGGCCGCTACCGCGCCGAGCTGCCGGGCCGCGAGGTCGCCCTCACGCCCACCGAGTTCGAGATCCTCGCAGCGTTGGCCGCGCAACCGGGCCGAGTCTTTTCGCGCGCGCAACTGCTCGAGGCCGCGCGCGGCGTCTCGTTCGAGAGCTACGAGCGCGCGATCGACTCACACATCCGCAACCTGCGGCGCAAGCTCGAGCCGGGTGATTACATCGTCACCGTGCACGGCGTGGGCTATAAGTTCGTGGAAACGCCAGAATAACCGGTCGTTCCGTCGCGAATGTCCTTCGACCCCAAACACTCCGTTCGCCAGATTCGCCGCCGCCTGCTGCGCCTGTTGCTGCTGGCCTTCGGCAGCGTCGTGGCGTTGATGATTGTGCTCGTTCTGGCCGTCTTTGCCGTGGTCACTGCCGTGGCCGCCCGCGGCGAGCCGGTGTTTCAATCGCCTCAGGCCCGATTACTGGAGGGCTACTACATCGGGCGCGGCAGTTGGGATGGCGTAGAGGCCCTCGCCCAGAGCGAGGGCTGGGGGGACATGGTCGTGGTGGTGGATGCGGATAACCGTGTGGTGCTGGACGGTGGTCGCGTTGATACGCCGCGCGTCGGGCAGCCTTACACCGGGCCGACCACATTTCCGGAGCGCGTCACCATTCCCCTCCACGCGAACGGCCAACCCATCGGCGCTGCAATTCTGGATGTGCCGCAGCGTTTGCAGCCGTTCGACTTTATCGTCGGCCTGCTTCCCCCGGTGGGCTTCGTTTCGATTTTTCTCGCTGCCCTGACCCTGCTCATCGGCGTCCTGCTGGCGCGGCGCTTCATCAACCCGCTGGCCGACGTCATCGCGGCGGCGCAGGCAGTGGCCGGCGGCGACCTCTCGGCGCGGGTGGAGGTGCGCGGGCCGGAGGACTTGCGCGCACTGACCGACAGCTTCAACCACATGGCCGACGCGCTCCAGCGCAGCGACCGCGAGCGCCGCGCCATGCTCACCGACATCGCCCACGAGCTGCGCACTCCGCTCACGGTAATGCGCGGCAAGCTGGAAGGTTTCATTGACGGAGTGTATCCGGTCAATGAAACCACCATTGCGCCGGTGCTCGAAGAGACGTACACGCTCGAGCGCCTGGTCGAAGACCTGCGGCTGCTCACGCTGGTCGAAGCGCGTCAGTTGCACTTTGACCTGCGCCCCACCAGCCTCGCCGAACTGGCCGCGCGCGCCATCAGCCTGTTCGATGCGGAGGCGAACGAGAAGCGCATCACCCTGACGCTGGACGCCCCGCCGGACATCCCGAACGTGAACGCCGACGGCCAGCGCGTCAGTCAGGTCATCGGCAACCTGCTGAGCAATGCGCTGCGCTACGTGCCGGAGGGTGGGGCAGTTGCCGTTGCTGTTCGCCGCGAAGCGAACGGCGTGTCGCTCACCGTCAGCGACACCGGCCCCGGCGTGGCCGAGGCCGACCTCCCGCATCTCTTCGACCGCTTCTGGCGCGGCGAGAAATCGCGCGCGCGGGCCTCCGGCGGCGCGGGGCTGGGCCTCGCCATCGCCAAACAGCTCATCGAGGCGCAGGGCGGGACGATCACCGCGCGCAACCGCCCCGAAGGCGGGCTTGCCGTTTCTTTCACGCTGCCGTTGGAGAAATTAGAGGGGTCTGTCAACGGATACTTGTCAACGGATAGGCAAACGGATGAGCGGATGGTGGCAGCGGATTGAAAGCGGATGTAGCGGATGGTTGTCAACGGATGGGATAACGGATTAGCGGATGGGAACGGATGAGCCGCGTCAATTCGTTGCACTTTGCCATCAGACCGGCGCGGCACATGACCGGGGCTATCCGTTTCAATCCGTTCATCCGTTGATGTATCCGTTGGCGGACATCCGCTTATCCGCTACCCAATCCGCTGAACAGACGCGCGCCAGAAGATGGTATCCTTCGGCGCTGGCCGGCCCGGTGTGCTGCGCAGTTGCGACGGGGGTAGCGTTGCGCCACGAATCGTTACGATCTGCCGGCTTCGAACCGAACGGTGACAAGATGCATCATCCCAATCGTCTCCTCAGTTTGTCCCTTCTCTTCGGTTGTTTGATGGCGGCATGCAGTACGCCTCCGCCCGCCGCTCCGAACCTGGCCGGAGACCTAGCCGCGCAGACTGTCTCCGAGTTCACCGAGCCGGAGGTCACCTTGCTGACGCCGCTGCCGGAGGCCGAATGGCAGGGGGCCAGCCTGATGCTCGAATGGAGCTGGTATCGCGAACTCAAGGACAACGAGCGCTTCGACGTGCGCGTCTGGCGCGACGGTGAGCCGGCCTATGGGATTACGTGGGTCAGGGTGAGGTATCTCAACCTCGACAACTGGCTCCTCAACGAAGGGGATGGTCGCTACAACTGGACTGTCGTGGTGGTGCAGGTGGAGGGGAAGCAGATTGTGCGGGAAGTGGCCGCAGCGGAACCGCGCGCCTTCACCGTCCGCGACGTTGCTGACCCGGTGAAGGCTCTCATCCTGCCGGAGGGCTTTGCAGCCCGGGTGGTGGGGAGCGTCCAAAATCCCACCTCGCTGGCGCTTGCCGACGATGGGACTTTGTATGTCTCTCAGCTCAACGGTGACATTCTGCGTCAGAGCGCCCCCGACCGGCCTGCGGCAAAGTTCGAGCTGTTTGCCTCCGGCTTCGAGATGCCTACCGGCCTGCTGGCCACCCCCACTGGCGTCTTCGTGTCCAGCATCGGGCAGGTGACGGAGCTGCGCGATACCAACGGCGATGGCATCGGCGAGCCGGTGCGCACGCTGTTCCAGCCGGGCGAGCTGCCGGGCCGACAATACGACGCCCATTCCAACAATGGCCTGGCCCTGGGGCCGGACGGACATCTCTACATCACGGTCGGCGGCACCTCCGGCAAAGGGCCGGAGACGCATCCACTCGGCGGCGTCATCCTGCGCTATGACCTCGCGGCGGGGACGTACACCGTCTTTGCGCGTGGCCTGCGCAACCCGTATGATTTGACCTTCGACCCCGATGGCAACCTGTACGCCAGCGATAACGGCCCCGAAGTCCCCGATTACGAACTTCCCGTGATCCCACCGGACGAGATCAACCTGATCCGGGAGGGGAAAGACTACGGCTATCCGCGCTACTTCGGCGTGCCCCCGCCCGATAGCGGCACCGAAGCGCCGCTGCTGCAACTCCCCGCCAGCTCTGTCGCCACCGGGCTAATCGTCTATTCCGGCGAAGCCTTCCCGGTGCAATATCGGCGGGCGATCTTCGTCACCACTTGGGGCGCCACCAACATTGTCCCGCCTGCCGGCCATCGCCTGACCGTCATCCCCCGTTCCGCGCAGGGCGAATACCTGCAATCGGCGATGACGGACTTTGTGACCGGCTTCCGCAACCCGATTGACGTGGTGCAGTCGGAGAGCGGCGGCCTGTACGTGGCGGACTTTGGGACGGGACACATCTTCCACATCACCTATGAGACAAAGCCGTGAGCGGCGCGGAGGCAATCTGTCAACGGATAGGCAAACGGATGAGCGAATGACAACGGATGCGAC